>JAYNIC010000145.1:0-5469 GCA_038108715.1 Candidatus Nanopelagicales bacterium
AACTGTGGTCGAAGATGGCCGGTGAACTCGGCGACTCCTTCGAGTTGGAC
Organism: Candidatus Nanopelagicales bacterium; assembly: GCA_038108715.1. Classification (GTDB taxonomy): domain Bacteria; phylum Actinomycetota; class Actinomycetes; order S36-B12; family S36-B12; genus Mxb001. Next base: position 51 of record JAYNIC010000145.1, read on the forward strand.
GCCAAGGGCGGCCTGGTCGTCGCAGCACGCGCGGACACGCTCGACCATCTACACCGATTCGCTGACGAGCAGGCGCGCGGGGGAGTCATCGCCGAGCCGGTGACGACCGAGGGCTTGGTCGAGCACGAGCCCCACATCTCCCGGGAGTTGCTCGGTGGCGTCTACTACCCGCAGGACATGCAGGTACAGCCGATGCTGGCGACTGCGCGACTGCTCCAGGCCGCGCGCGCAACCGGCCTCGTGACCGTCCTGCCCGAGACCGACGTCCTGGAGATCGAACGCGATGCCCAAGGAGCGGTCACCGGCGTGCGCACACCGAGCGGTCGCATCAATGCCCCGCATGTCGTCAACGCCGCCGGTACCTGGGGCGGTGTGGTCGCAGGCCTCGCCGGTGTGGAGTTGCCGATCCTGCCGCGGCGCGGCTTCATCCTGGTCACCGAGCCGCTGCCGCCGATGATCCGGCACAAGGTGTACGCCGCCGACTACGTCGCGAACGTCGCATCGGACAACGCCGGTCTGGAGACTTCCGCGGTGATCGAAGGTACGCACTCAGGCACCGTGCTCATCGGTTCGAGCCGCGAACGGGTTGGCTTCGACAAGACCCTGGACTGGGAGGTCATTCGCCGGGAGGCGCAGCAGGCTGTGGCGATCTTCCCCTTCCTCGCCAACGTCCAACTCATGCGCACGTACGGCGGTTTCCGTCCCTATTGCCCCGATCACCTGCCCGTGATCGGCCCAGACGCCCGGGTTCCGGGTCTGCTGCACGCCTGCGGTCACGAAGGCGCCGGGATTGGGCTGGCGGCGGCGACGGGCTTGCTCATCGCCCAGGCGATTGCGGGTACGACACCGGCTGTGGATATCGCGCCCTTCACTCCGGCTCGCTTCGAGGGCAGCTATGTCGCCTGAGATCCGCTTCACCTTCGATGGTCTGTCCATGACGGCCGGAGAGGACCAGAGCATCGCGGCAGCGCTTATCGAAAACGGCATCCTGTCCTGGCGCACCACTCGATTCGGGGATCGTCCACGGGGTCTCTTCTGTGGCATCGGCGTCTGCTTCGACTGCCTGGTCACCGTCAACGGCGAACCGAATGTGCGCGCCTGTATATCGGCGGTCGAGCCCGCCGACGACGTGCGCACCCAGGTCGGTGATGGCCATGTCGAGTAGGTCACCAGACGCGACCGATGTAACGGTGCTCGGCGCCGGTGCTGCCGGAGTTGCGGCGGCGGTGGTGGCCGCTCGTTCGGGGTGTCGTGTGGTCGTCATCGATAACGGGTCGGTGCCGGGCGGTCAGTACTTTCGCGGGGCAGCGACCGTAACGTCGTCCTCGGTCAATTCACAACCGGCAGACCTGTCGTACGCCGCGCTCCGTATCGAATTCGACCGGCTTGTGGCTTCGGGAGCGATCGACTATCGCGCGCGGTGGACGGCCTACGCGGCGTCCATCAATGACGCGGAGTTCGTCATCCGATTGCGTGGAGATGACCGCCACCGCAGCGAGATCGACGCGGTCACCTCGACCGCGCTGATCGTGGCCACCGGTGCCTTCGATCGGCAGTTGCCGTTCCCCGGCTGGGATCTGCCCGGGGTCATGTCCGGTGGGGGTGCCCAGTCCTTGGCCAAGGGCGATGACGTCGTTCCGGGGCGACGCGTCGTGGTGGCCGGGACCGGCCCCTTCCTCCTCGCCGTGTCCAGCACACTGCTTGACCACGGTGCGAGCGTGCCCGCCATCGTCGAGGCGAACCACCCGGCCCGTTTGATGACGCAGACATCAGGGCTGCGCGGAGGCCTGGGCAAGACCGGTGAACTCGTTGGCTACGCCCGCCAACTGGCTCGCCACCGCGTGCCCTACCTACGTCGTCACCGCGTCATCGAGGCCATCGGCGCAGGCTTCCTCGAAGCGGTGCGCATCGCGCGGGTCGATCGCGACTGGCGAGTTGTTGAGGGCAGCGAACGCACCGTCGAGTGTGACGCGCTCGCCGTCGGCTTCGGATTCGTCGCGCAGACTGACCTCGCCGGTCAGCTTGGCGCGGCGATGACCCTGGGCGCTGACGGCGGTCTGGTGATCGACGTTGATGCTGACCTCGCCACCAGTGTTGCCGGACTGTTTGCGGCGGGTGAGACCACGGGGGTGGGCGGCGTGGAAGCCGCACGTGTCGAAGGCCTGCTCGCCGGGGCGTCAGTCGCCGACTACCTCGGCCGGCCGCCTGCGCTGACGAGCCGCGGCCTGCGCGTCGTGCGCCGAGATATCGCCATGTGGCAGGGGTTCGCCGACGCACTCCACACGACCTTCCCGGTGCGTGAAGGCTGGCGTGAGCAGGTCCGCGACGACACCCTTGTTTGTCGCTGTGAAGAAGTGAGCGCCGGGCAGGTTCGCGAGGCGATCGATGACCTGGGGGCTCGGGACACTCGAGCGGTCAAGCTCTTCACACGTGCGGGAATGGGCTGGTGCCAGGGTCGCGTCTGCGGATCCGCGGTGGACAGCCTGTGCGGTTTCGGGACGACGCAGTCACTCGGTGGCGCGGCCACGCGACCCCTCGCGGTGCCGGTACCCCTCGGTGCATTGGCCAACGACCAGATGGAAGGGTGAGCGCGCCATGTCAGTGAGATTCCTCGACGAGAAGCAGACGTACGCCGCGGCCACAATCGGCCAGTGCGCGGATGCGCTGGAGGACGCACTCAGAGCGGGTCTGCCGGGTGAGCCGGATCCCGCACGCATCTTCATCGACCTCCCACCGGGCGAGATGCTGCTCATGCCGAGCCGCATGACGGGCACGCCCACGGTCAAGCTCGTCACGATTCACCACGATGCGGATCGTCCGGATCCTCGGATCAAGGGCGTGCACGTTGTCTTCGATCCTGAGTCCCTTGCGCCGACGGTGATTATGGACGCGGCGGCTCTCACCGTCATGCGCACCACGGCGGTCACGATCGTCGGCCTTCGGGGCATCGCGCCCGCAGACTGCGACTCCCTGCTCGTCTTCGGCGCCGGGCCGCAGGGCCGTGCCCACATCGACGCGATCATCGCCGAGTGGCCGATCCGCGAGGTGGTCGTGGCCGCCCGTCGCAAGGCCAACGCCGATGCGCTGGTGGCGGATGCCGCAGCGCGTCATCCGGAGGTCTCCTTTACCGCGGTTGATGGTGACGACGTCCGCGAGGCCGTCCGCCGCTCGCGCATCATCATTTGCGCGACCACCGCTTCGGACGCCCTCTTCGATGCCGCGGACTGCCGCGATGACGTCGTGGCGGCCGCCGTGGGCACACATTCGCCGGACTGCCGCGAGATGCCGAGTGAGTTGGTAGCGCGGTCGTTCGTCGCGGTCGAGGAGCGGGTGTCCGCGCTGCGTGAGGCGGGCGATGTCGTCATGGCCATCAACGCTGGTCTGATGACCGCCGATGACATCGATGCCGACCTGGAGCAGATTGCCAAGGGCACCGTCACGCCAGCCGAGGGTGGATCGCGCATCTTCAAGAGCATGGGCATGGGCTGGGAAGACGCCGTCGTCAGCGCACGAATTGCGGAAGGAACATCATGAGCACCGTCATCTCAGTCGACCGGGCCTGCGCCGCGGCAAAGACCGTCGCCGATTGGTACGCCGACACCGACCTACCGACCCGAGCCGGGTTGCTAGAAGCGATCGCCGACGCCATCGATGCCGCGCGCGATGACCTCGTGCCCCTCGCGGTCGAAGAGAGCCGGCTTGGCGTCGACCGCCTGACCGGTGAGGTCGGACGCACGACCGGTCAACTGCGCCTCATGGCGCAGGTCGTGCGGGATGGCTCCTATCTCGGGGTCGTCCTCGACACGGCGTTGCCGGACGCCACACCACCGCGTCCGGATCTGCGCCGCATGTGCGTGCCGCTCGGGCCGGTCGCCGTCTTCGCCGCCTCGAACTTCCCCTTCGCCTTCTCCACCCTCGGGGGAGACACCGCCTCGGCGCTCGCCGCGGGATGCCCCGTCGTCGTCAAACCCAACCCGGGCCATCCGCGACTGAGCGATGCGGTCATGGCGGTCGCGCAGGAGGCGCTGCGTACGGCGGGTGCACCGGATGGGGTGCTCACGATGGTGTCCCATGAACTCCAGGACGGCATCGACCTGGTCACCGACGACCGCATCGAGGCCGTCGCCTTCACCGGCAGCCAGCGGGGTGGCCTCGCTCTGGCCCGACTTGCCGCTGATCGGCCGCGGCCGATCCCGTTCTTCGGTGAACTGGGCAGCATCAATCCGATCTTCGTGACGCCGGAGGCTGCGGCCGCACGTGGCGCATCGATCGCCGAAGGCTGGGTGGGCTCCTTCACCCTCGGTGCCGGTCAGTTCTGCACCAAGCCGGGTCTGCTCGTCGCGCCCCGCGATGAGGCGATCCGTGCGGCTGCCGTTGCGGCGGTCGGTGGTGTCGCCGGTCAGGGCATGCTCACGTCGGCGATTCGTGATGCCTTCTTGCACGGTGTGGGGGAGCGGACCGACATCAGCAGTGTCGAGGTCCTGCACGAGGGCGGTTGGGATGCCGACACCGACACCGTGCGTGCCACGCTCTTCGCCGTACCGGCCGATGTCGTCCTGGCGGATCCGCGCCTGCTGGAGGAGTGCTTTGGGCCGATGTCGCTGCTGGTCGAGTACGACGATCCGCAGCAGATGCTGGCCATCGCCGATGTGCTGCCGGGCCTGCTCGCGGCCGGTGTTCAGGCGCAGGACAACGACGCCATCATCGGCGACCTGATGCCGAAGCTCGTCGCGCACGCCGGACGCGTGTTGTGGAATGGCTGGCCCACCGGCGTCGCCGTGACGTGGTCGATGCAGCATGGCGGACCTTTCCCTGCGACCACCGCTCCGGCTACGACCAGCGTCGGCGCTGCTGCGGTCGATCGGTTCGTGCGACCGGTCACCTGGCAGGGCATGCCCCAGGCGGTCCTTCCGCCGGCGCTTCGTGACGGCAACCCGTGGGGAGTCCCTCGCCGCGTCGACGGACTCATGGAACTTTCCTAGACGGCTGTCGCGTCCGGCATGAATTGGCTCGCGCGGCGTCGCTATCCGCGGTGGTCGGCGAGGCTCCACGCGGGCACCCGACTGCGTGACCTGTCCTGTGTGGTGCTCGACTGCGAGACGACAGGTCTGCGTCCCTTCGATGGTGATCGCCTCGTCTCGGTGTTCGCGGTCGCGGTGGATTCGCTTGCCATCACCGAGCAATCCTTTGGCACGTTGGTGAGCCCGGGGGTCCCGATCCCGCCGGAGGCTACGGCGATCCACGGCATCACAGACCAGTTGGTGGGTACCGCGCCGAGTCCCGGTGATGCCGTCACGGGATTGCGAGAGTTCGTCGGGAATTGTCCGGTTGTCGGCCAGGTCGTGTCCTTCGACCTGGCGTTCCTCGATCCCATTGCGCGGCGTACCCGGCTCGCGCCGTTTCCCGTCGCCCTCGACAC
>JAYNIC010000145.1:5479-6066 GCA_038108715.1 Candidatus Nanopelagicales bacterium
GCCCTTGACACCCTGCTGATGTCCACTGTTCTGTGGCCCGAACGCGATATCCGGCACGGTTTGGATGCGCTGGCCGAGCGCCTCGGGATCGAGGTGGTAGACCGGCATACGGCTCGTGGTGATGCGCTCGCGACCGCCCGGGCCTTCGTTGCGATGGTGCCGATGATGGAGGAGCGCGGGCTGATGACGATGCGTGACGTTGTCGCCGCATGCCAGGCGACCCCCCGCGCGGCCGAGTTCGCCAAGCGCTACCGGCGCTAGCCGAGCAGGGTCTGGACCTCCTGAGTGGTCCGGCGCACGCGCTGGGCCAGGTCGGTGAGGTTGACCGCGTCCGTCGCTCGCACCGTCAGACCGACCGAGGCGATCGGTTGGCCCCGGCGATCAACGGCTGCCGCCGCGACCGAGGCGAACCCGGCCATCACCTCACCCTCCTCCATCGAGTAGCCGTCTCGTCGCTCCTGGGTGAGGACGCGCTGCAGTGCCGACAAGGTGGTGGGTCCGCGTTCGGTGCGCGCAGCAAACGCCGTGTCGCTGGACATGAGTGCGCGCACCTGCTCGGTGGGCAGGCAGGCAAGCAAGGCGCGACC
>JAYNIC010000146.1:0-6064 GCA_038108715.1 Candidatus Nanopelagicales bacterium
CCATAGCAGGGCTACGCGCAGCGGACCTTGTCCGCGGTGGTCGGATCGGTGATGACGTCACTCTCCCGCTCGGTATTCGTCTGCTCGCCGCCGCCGGACTGCTGGTTCTTGTCCGCCTGGGCGCCAATCACCACACTCTCAACACCGGCGTAGGTCGAGCCGAGGACGATGGTGATCGTGGTCGCTGTTTCGTCCGCCACGGTGGAGGAACCGGGGAAGGCCGCGAGCACGGTGCGGGCGGCCTCCGCTGATGGGGCATCGTGGTGGATTTCGGTCTGCACGTAGTCCGAACTCGGCGCATCGCCGATCTCGACGACGGTGTAGCCCTCGGCCTCTAGGGCGGCCGCAACCTCCGCCGCACGGCCGGCGACGCCGCTGCCATTCAGGACTCGGACCGTGATGTCCTCTGGGACAACTGTCAAGCCGTTGTCGACCTTCTCCTTGGACTGGCTCGCCGACGCGGACTTCTTGGGCTTGATCCACGGCTCGTCGTCGGCCATGGACTGCCACACGAGGGCGGCCTGCTCGGCGTCGACGAGGACGTTCTCGCCATCGCCACGCGCGACCCACGGCATGGTGAGGAAGGCGATATCCCCCGGCGCCATCCCCTTGACGCTCAGTGCCAGATCGCGCAGGACGTCAATGTTGGCCAGGCCCGGGTCCGTGGTCAGGCCACGCGTCGCAGCATCCAGCGTGGAGTAGAGCTTCACGGGATTGAGAAGAAGTCCGGTGGAGGAGGCTTCGCGAATCATGGAGGACAGAAACGCCTGCTGTCGCTTGATGCGGCTGATGTCACTTCCGTCGCTGAGCGCCTTGCGCGCGCGCACGAAACTCAGCGCCTGCTCGCCGTCGACGATACTCGTGCCCGCGGGGAGATCCAGATCGCTGGCGGGATCAATCGCCGGTTCGGTCAGGCACACCTCGACACCGCCCATGGCGTCCACGACTTCCTTGAATCCGGTGAAGTCGATCACGGCGAAGTTGTCGATGGTCAGCCCGGTCATCTGCTCGACCAGCTTCACCGTGCAGCCGGGTCCACCAATCTCGAAGGCGATGTTGAATTTCTCCTCGAATGCGCCGACGGTCTGTCCATCAACCGTGCACTCCGGGAGCATCACCCAGGTGTCGCGGGGGATGCTCACCGCCGTGGCGAAAGACCGGTCCGCCGAGAGGTGCAGCAAGATCGTCGTGTCGGACCGCTCACCGGTGTAGACATCGGGGTCGCCGTACTTCTTGGAGGTCTCGCCCGCGCGACTGTCACTGCCCATCAGCAGGATATTGACCGCGGAATAGTTCCCCTCCTCATCGATGACGGGAGTCGGGACGAATTCGCGGCCGGTCGTCTCGCTAATGTCCACCGCGGTGATGTTGCCCTCGAGTTTGGACGACGCGACGTCGATGCCTACGCCGGCGAGGGTGAGGATGAGAACCGCGCTGGCCGCGATAGCCGCGATAACCCGGAACCAGCGACGCGAGCGTGGCGGGGCAGATGGGGGTGCAGCGGGCAAACTGGACACGCTGCTCCCTTCGATGGTGGTGGTCCCAGGGTAGAGCCGACCAGGGCTCGGACGTCGGCTGACCCGGCCGGGTTCCCACGGGGCGACCCGGGGGTCTCTGTGAATGTGATCAGAGTGACCTTTGAGAAGGGTGAGTCGCCTTGACACTGAAGGCCCTCGATACGGCACCCTCCTATGGTGAGGAGACTCCATGCGGTGACGGCTGCCCTGGGCGCATTCACCTTAGCGGTCGGAATCCTCACCGCCATCCCCGCTACAGCGGCCCCGCGCACCGCTGCCTCGGCGGAGCAGCCGATTCGCGCAACCGTCAGATCGGTCCCGTTGACCGGGATCGATCAGAGCGCTCTGGTGACGTCCCCGGCCGCCTCGACGCCGGTCGCCCTGGCCGGCGAGGACCACATTGACGCCGAGCACGCCCGCGCGGTCGCGTCCGGGCTTCGACCCGCGGCCGCGATTCCTGCGACCGCGACAAAGCCCTTTGGGCTAGTCGGGCTCACTGCCGAGGAGCCATTCGTTGAGGGTACGCGCGTGGTCATGCGCGTGCGCCAAGGCGGCCAGTGGCTGCCGTGGATGGAGGTGCCGACGTCGGACCACCTGCCCGATCCGGGCACCGATGAGGGGGAGCGCGCGCGCTACTCCACCGAACCGGTGGTCACCAACGAGGCTGACGGCGTCCAGGTGCGCGTTGATACGCCAACCGGGCAGATGCCCGCGGACACCCAATTGGTGATGATCGACAACCCCGAGCGTGCGTCGGATGCCGAACTCGTCGGGCAGCCGGTGTCCGCTGCGGCGCGCAACGGCGTAAGCAAGCCGACGATCATCACGCGTGAGCAGTGGGGCGCGGACGAGTCGCTGCGCCGCGGCACGACGCAGTACTCCGACACGATCAAGGTCGCGTGGGTTCACCACGTCGTGTCGTCGAACGACTACACCGCGGCGCAGGCCGCCCAGCAGATGCGCAACGTCTACAGCTGGTTCACCGAAGGCATCCAGGTCAATGACTTTGGCTACAACTTCATGGTGGACCGGTTCGGTCGGCTCTATGAGGGTCGGGCCGGCGGCGTCGACAAGGCGGTCATCGGTGCCCATACCTCCGGATTCAATGCCGAGACCTTCGCGGTGTCGTTCCTGGGCAATGCCGACACCTTGGATCCCAAGCAGTTAACGAAGGAGAAGATCCTCGACTCCATCAGCGACCTCATCGCGTGGAAGTTCGAACTCTTCGACATCAACCCCCTCGGCAAGGCAACTCTCACATCTGCGGGCCCGGGTCCGGGTCAGGGCACCACGTCGATGTACTGGCCGGGGGAGAAGGTCTCCATCGAGACGATCTCCGGCCACGGCGACATCGGCAGTACCTCATGCCCCGGCGAGTTCCTCCGACCGACGATGCCCCATCTTCGCCTGGCCGTCTCTGCCCGGCAGGGCCGCAACTTCTATCCGCCGTCGATCAAGGGCGACAAGACCCCGTGGGCTGGTGGTGGTTCGATCATCCTCACCCCCAAGTCCAATGGACCGATGGATGCCACCTTGACCGTGTCCAACGCCTGCGGCGACCCCGTTCGGACCATGAGTGCCTCGACGCCCGAGGCGGCGACCGTGACCTTCGCATGGGACCAACTCGACGACAAGGGCAAGCAGGTGCCACCCGGCCTGTACACCTTCCGCATTGATGCGACGAGCAACGGCAAGGCTCTCTTCCCCTGGGAGGGTACCGCGCGCATCTCCGCAACGGCCGACTCCCCGCCGGACCCGTGCACGCCGCCGGAGCAATTCACCATCGCCGGGACCGGCTATGGCCACGGGGTGGGACTGTCGCAGTGGGGCGCCTACGCCATGGCCGAGAAGGGCTGGAGTGCTGATCGCATCGTGCAGTACTACTACCCGGGCACCAAGGTGAAGTCCCTGGATGACCAGTCCGACGTACGAATCGGCCTGCTCTATCAAAAGCCCGCGGCGCACGCACGCGTCGAGAGCCTGAGTGGCTCAGCCGCGCAGATCGAGATCTCTCTTGGCCCACGCAAGAAGGTGGTCGTCGACGCTGGGGTAAGCCTGACCTTCAAGAACGAGAAGAAGTACGTGAGCGTCCGCCAAACCGTGGACGGAAAGTCGACCAAGGTTGGCCGTGCGCGCGTCATCACGCTGCGATGGTCAGGGACCCGCGATCCGGGCGCGGCCGGTTCGACGCCCGCCGTCCTCAACGTGGCCGGACCGGATGAGAACTATGTCGATGAGGGGCACCGTTACCGGTATGGCACGGTGGAGATCACGCCCGTGAAGGCCGATGGTGGCCGGCGACTCGCGGTGGTCAACGTCCTGCGCCTGGGCGATGAGTACCTCAAGGGCATCGCCGAGGTTGTTCCGACATGGCCGCAGGCGGCACTGCAATCACAGGTGATCGCCTCGCGCGCCTATGCGCTTTCGAAGCTTGCGGCCGGTACCCGCAAGGACTGCCAGTGCCATATGGACGATGGTGATGGCCCCTACTACGACCAGACCTTCAAGGGGTACGTCGTCGAGTCTGGATACGGGGGAGCCAACTGGGTCAAGGCCGTGGACGCGACACGAGCCGGTGATCAGGGGCGCGCTGTGACGTACGAGGGGGTGCCGATCCCCGCGTTCTACACCGCGGCCACCGGTGGCATGACCAACTCCGCGCAGGAGGTCTGGGGCGGCTCCGGTTATCCCTGGGCGACGCCGGTCGATGATCACTGGAGCCTGGAGGCGCCGGGCAACCCCTACCGGCGCTGGGACGTCGTCATCAGTCAGGCCCAGGCCGGGGACCTGTTTGGACTCTCTGACGTCATGACCATCGAGGTCAGCAAGACGATGGCCTCCGGTGGCGCCAAGGAGGTCACGGCGCGCAGCCTCAACGGACAACGTAGTTCGATCTCGGCGTCGAGTATGCGCTCTGCGCTGTCGATGCGGTCGACGTACATCACCGGCATCACCGAGCAGGAGGTCGCCGGTGATGTCCCCTTGCCCCAGGGTGGGGTGTCCCTGCGCGCCAACCCAAAGGGCGACGTCAAGAACGGCACTGTTGTGACGCTGTCAGGAATCATCAAGAATCCGACCCCCGGGCTTGTCGTGCAGCGCCAGGTTCAGGTGAACGGCGGGGAGTGGCAGGACCGCAATTCCGTGGTCGCCACCGCGGACGGCCGCTTCGCTCTGTCCGTCACTGTCACCGGCGTCGGCAATTCCTACACCTGGCGCGTCCTGGTGATGGACGGCGGGGTTCCGATCGCACGCAGCGGCACTCGCACATCAACGGTGCTGTAGTAGACCGGCTCAGCGGGAGCGGATCGGCGCGAAGGCGCGAACGGCATTCGACGCCATCACCGAGAGCAGTGACCGGCTCGACATGATCGACGCGGCACTGGCGAACGATCCAATCGATAGCACGCTGACGGCCGAGCCGACGGACCCGATCGACAGCACAGACCCGACTGAGCCGATGGAGAGCACCGAATTGCGACTGCCGATCGACAGGAGCGAATTCGTTGAACCGATGCTCCAACGTGACGACGTACTCATGGCCCTCCCCTTATCAACGGTGCTCCCTCGGTCTGCAGCGTTGCGGTGATATCGACCGCACCGCCAACCTCCGCGCGGTCGTCGATGATGACGACCGATCCGCCGGTGACCAGAGCCATCGGCAGGGCAAACGAAGCGGCCTCGACGTCGTTGCACAGCACCGCGAAACGGGAGTCGCTCTTAGCGCCGCGTGCCCCTGCGAAGTCAGCGGCCATCGACATCAACTCAGCAGCCGTCTGATCCGTGGTGATCAGCCAGTCATCCTGGGGTAGTGAGTAGGGCACGAACTCATCGGGATGCGCGCGGACAGCGACGGCGGCCTCGGTGACGCCAGGTGGCACGCGCTCACCATCAGGGAGGCCGAACGGGGCCAGCGAGACGAGCACGATCTCGTTGGCCCCGGTGCACTCGTCGAGGTGGTCACGAGATGTCACAGTGACAGACTCGGTTGCGTCGGGCACGCAGACAGCGCCGACGAACGTGCAGGCCGCCCACCAGACGGATCGTTGCCAATGGCAGGGCAACCGCATGCCCACGTGATCTCCTGGCTCCACGTCCAGGTCGTCGCGCAATAGCCCGGCGGCTTTGGCGACGGCATTCAAGAAACTAGCCGCCGACAATTCCATGCGCTCACCCCGTGCCGGGACGACGTACGTGAGCAGTGGCTGGGCAGGGTTGGCCCGTACCCGGTGCACCAGGGCGGCGTACGGCGTCATGGGGGGCACGGTAGCCCGTAGGCTCGGGGTGTGCTGTCCATCACCGCGCCCGAGCAGGTCCCCGGGCTCGCCTGGTGGCCGCTTCTCCTCGTCGTCGTGGCCCTCATTGCCTTCAACGTCGTCAACAACCGTGTGGCGCCGCAGGGTCACTATCTGCTGTGGGCATTCGGCGGGTCGTTCGGTCTGCTCGCCATCGGTGTGCTCGACGGGAACAGTTGGACCGACATGGGCCTGGGTTGGGGCTACATCATCCCCGGACTCATCTGGGGCGTCGGCAGTGTCGCGGTGGTGACC
>JAYNIC010000147.1:0-1173 GCA_038108715.1 Candidatus Nanopelagicales bacterium
GATCGTGGCCGGGGACGAGGATGCCGGAGCGTCCGTCGGCGACGGCGGTGCGCAGCCCGCCCACCTCGGCCGCGACGACCGGGGTCCCGCAGGCCTGGGACTCAACGGCGACCAGACCGAAACTCTCCGAGTGCGACGGAACGACCGTCGCGTCGGCGGCCCGGAACCACTCGGTCAGTCGGGCTCGGTCACCAGGGGGCTCGAAGCGGACGACGTCGGCAATGCCCAGGTCACGGGCGAGGTCGGCCAGCGCGGTCGGGTGCTCCAGTCCGGACCCGGAGGGGCCGCCGCAGATGGCGACGACCAGGCGTTGGCGGAGGCTGGGGTCCTCGGCGATCATGTGGGCGGCCGCGCGGACGAGGACGTCGGGCGCCTTCAACGGCTGGATACGACCGACGAAGAGCAGCACCAGGGCGTCCGGCCTGATGCCCAGTGCTGCCCGAGCGGTCGCCTGATCACCCGGGGTGAACGATTCGAGATCGACGCCGGGATGGACGACGTCCACGCGGTCGGCGCATGCGTCGTAGAACTCGACCAACTGCCTCGCCTCCTCATCGGTGTTGGCGATGAGGCGACTGGAGTGATCGACCACCTGCTGCTCGCCGATGATGCGCACGCGTGGCTCAGCGTGGTCGCCTTCTGCAATATCGAGGTTCTTGACTTTGGCCATCGTGTGCATCGAGTGCACGAGGGGCACGTCCCAACGCTCACTTGCCAGCCAGCCGACCTGGCCGGACAGCCAGTAGTGCGAGTGGATGATGTCGAACCAACCTTCGGGGCGACCCGCCTCGAAACGTAGGAGGCCAGCACTGAACGCGCACATCTGACCGGGGAGTTCCTCCTTGCGAAGGTCCTCGAAGGGGCCGGCGCGCAGGTGTGTCACCGTGACGCCGGGCTCGACCTCGATGCGTTGGGGGATAGAGGAGTTCACTGCGCGGGTGAAGATCTCCACCTCGACACCGGCAGCCGCGAGCCGTCGAGAGGTCTCGAGGACATAGACATTCATCCCGCCGGCGTCGCCGGTCCCAGGCTGGTCCAGGGGAGAGGTGTGCAGGGAAATCACGGCAGCGCGACGCGGAGTGGTATCGCGCAAATGACGTGCCATGGGGACCTCCGGGAGGACATTCTGGCGCATCTGCCCCCATCTGGCACCTTCGGCCCTGGTGGCCCCTA
>JAYNIC010000147.1:1183-6036 GCA_038108715.1 Candidatus Nanopelagicales bacterium
GTCGAGGGCCACGCCGGCGTAGGGCTCGCCCGTCACGATCGTGACGACCCGCTTGGTGACCGATACGGCGTGGTCGGCGTACCGCTCGTAGAAGCGGGACAGCAGCGTGACATCGACCGCGGACTCGACGCCGTGAGACCACGATGGGGACAGGACGATGCGGAACAATTCGCGATGGAAGTGGTCCATCTGCTGGTCCAGTCGGGCGATGTCCGTGGCGAGGCCGACGTCCTTGGTGGAGATCACCGCACCGGTCTGGGACACGATGGCCTCGGCGATCCCACCCATCTCGGCAAACGTGCCGCGTAGTTCGGTAGGGATTGCCACGGCCGGGTAGCGCATACGGGCCTGCTTGGCCACATGCTCGGCCAGGTCGCCCATGCGCTCAAGGGAGGAGGCGATACGCAGCGCACCGATGACCACCCGCAAGTCCGAGGCGACGGGCCCCTGAAGGGCGATGAGGTCGAAGCAGCGATCCTCGACATGTGAGGTGAGGGTGTCGACCGCCTGGTCAGCAGCGATGACGTCCTCAGCCAATTGCAGGTCCGCATCCAACAGGGCCTGGGTGGCTCGGTTCATGGCCGATCCCACCATGCGGGTCATGTTGACGAGTTCGTTGCTGACCTCGTCCAGTTGCTCGCTGAATGCCTCACGCATGTGCTGTCCAATCGTCAACGCGATGGTGCCCGTCTCGGGTGAACGGACGGCGACATTGAGGTTAACGCCGGGCCCAACCGGATGAACGCTCAACTAATCATGCGGCACACCCGGCGGTGATGAGTCAACTGAACTCCGGCGCGTCATATTCTCGCGGTATGGCTACGGCGTTTCCGCAGGGCATCACCGACGTGTCCCATTTGGACGATGTCGGACGCATCCTGGCCACTTTGCCCATGGCCACCCTCATTGTCGACGCCACGGCCACGATCCGTCGAACGTCGGCCCGCGCCGAGGCTCTGGGCCTGGTGCGTCGCGAGGCCATCGCGGTAGAAGAGATTCGCGCACTCGTCAGCGAGTCAGCACGCACCGGCGAGGTCCGCGAGCGCGAACTGCACGTACGCCGTCCGCCATTGGGTCGAGGCATGCTTGATTTGCGCGTGGCGGTCACTCCGCTCTCGGGTGGGCACTATGCCGTCCTCGTAGCAGATCAGGGTGAGGATCGCCGGGTCGATGCTGTGCGCCGGGATTTCGTCGCCAACGTCAGCCATGAACTCAAGACGCCGGTGGGGGCAATGTCCCTGCTGGCTGAGGCGGTTCTCAGCGCATCCGACGACCCTGAAGCGGTCCAGCGCTTTGCTGAACGCATGCTTACGGAGTCGGCACGGTTGTCATCGTTGATCAACGACATCATTGAGCTTTCCCGAGTGCAGGGCGATGATGCCCTCGCGCGCGCAGAGGCCTTCGATATCGATGGGGCCATTGGCCAGGCCGTCGACGAGTTGCGGACGGTGATCAACGGCAAGGAGATCGAACTCGTTGTCACCGGTTCGCCGGGCGCCGAAGTGATGGGGGATCGACGGCAGGTCGTCGCGGCACTGCGTAACCTCATCGCGAACGCGGTCCACTACTCACCCGATCACACTCGGGTGGCCGTGACCGCCCAGGTGCAGGGCGAACAAGACGAAATAGTCCAGATTGACGTGAAAGACCAGGGGATTGGCATTCCGTCTCAGGACCTCGACCGGATCTTCGAAAGGTTCTACCGTTCGGATCCGGCTCGGTCGCGCGGGACGGGAGGCACTGGGCTCGGACTCGCGATCGCCAAGCATGTCTGCGAAAACCATGGCGGGGATATCAGTGTGTGGTCCGAGGTAGGCATCGGCTCGACATTCACGATCCGGCTTCCCCTGGCCTCCCGCACGCGACCCGAGGACGATCAGCAGTCGTCCGTCGAGCTCGACGAGATCAAGGAGACGAGCACGTGACCCGAGTGTTGGTCGTTGAGGACGAAGAGTCGTTCTCCGATGCCCTGTCCTTCATGCTGCGACGCGAAGGCTACGACGTTGCCGTGGTTGAGGACGGCGGCAAGGCCCTTGAAGAGTTCGATCGAAATGGCGCGGACCTGGTCCTGCTCGATCTCATGCTGCCGGAAGTATCAGGCACGGAGGTGTGCCGCCTGCTACGCCAGCGCTCCGCCGTACCCATCATCATGGTCACGGCCAAGGACAGTGAGGTCGACAAGGTTGTCGGTCTTGAGCTCGGTGCGGATGACTACGTCACCAAGCCATTCTCTTCGCGGGAACTCGTCGCTCGGATCCGTGCTGTCATGCGCCGGCACAATGAGCCCAATGAGTTGCTTCCCGACGTCTTCGAGGTTGGCCCCATCCGCATTGATGTTGATCGACACGTGGTTGACGTCCGCGGCGAGACGGTCACGATGCCACTCAAGGAATTCGACCTGCTGGAACTGCTCATGCGTAATGCTGGTCGCGTCCTCACCCGCGCCCAGATCATCGATCGCGTCTGGGGATCGGACTACGTCGGTGACACCAAGACACTCGACGTACACGTTAAGCGACTGCGGTCGAAGGTGGAGGCCGACCCCGCCCACCCCGAACTCATCGTGACCGTACGAGGGCTCGGCTACAAGATGGACGTGGCCTAGGCGGCGAGCGCTAGCTCGTGGATGCGGGGGCGAGGCCCTCGTAGTAGCCAACCGGCGGGACCACGACGGATTCAAATTCGGCGACACCCGAGGTGCCGAAGGCCAGGGCCACAGAGGTGTAGGAACCGGGGTCGATATCCAGGGGCGCCACCACGAGGTAGCCAGCCGGGGGTTCGCCCTCGGCGCCGTAGCCAAAGGTGAGAAATCCGCCCGGCTCCACGGTGGTCGTGCCCAGCCCGGAGAGATCGAGTTGCTGGCCGTTGATGGCCACCCCGATCAACTCGTCAGCCGCCGGGCCTCGATTGAAGACCGACATGATCAACTGCGCTGCACCGTCGTCGCCCTTGACGATGGTGGCATTCTCGACCCGTAGCTCGCCAACCGTTACCTGGGTGCCATTGCCGGAGTTCATGGAGTTCTGCATGGTTGTGCTGGCCCCGAAGCCCTGCCAGCACCCGCTGAGAAGGGGCACCATGGCCAGCGCGAGGACAGCCGCGGCAAGGCGCTTGCGCCCAGCGTGGGATCCGTCCATGCCGTCACGACGACGTGTGATCACGCGAAACTCCTCGTGCGAAGCGCGGCCCGTGCCGCGATGAACCGGTGTGGGAAGCCTAGCGGGTGTTCTGACCCCGACTGATGCACCTGGGGCCCGTGGTACTCTAGACGGCCTGGAAAGGGGTTCTTCTCTATGACGTTTAAGGTTGGCGACACGGTCGTCTACCCCCATCACGGGGCCGCCCTCATCGAAGCCGTCGAGATCAGAGTCATCAAGGGAGCAGAGAAGGAGTACCTCGTTCTCCGTGTTGCCCAAGGCGATCTCACGGTGCGAGTCCCCGCCGACAACGTCGACCTGGTCGGTGTTCGCGATGTGGTGAACGCCGAGGGGCTGGATCGCGTGTTTGAGGTCTTGCGCCAGCCCTACACCGAAGAACCCACCAACTGGTCCCGCCGCTACAAGGCCAACCTGGAGAAGCTCGCCTCGGGCGACGTCATCAAGGTGGCCGAGGTCGTCCGCGATCTGTGGCGTCGCGAGCGCGAGCGCGGCCTGTCCGCCGGTGAGAAGCGGATGCTTGCCAAGGCCCGCCAGATCCTCGTCAGTGAACTCGCCCTGGCAGAGAAGACCAACGAGGACAAGGCTGAGGCCATCCTCGATGAGGTTCTCGCGTCCTGACCTAACCGTCGGAGGTCGCTATGCGTCCTGCCCGAACCGCCGTCATCGTGCCGGCGGCGGGCCGCGGTGAACGCCTCGGTCCGGGCACCCCCAAGGCCCTCCGGTCACTCGCCGGGCAGCCGATCCTGCTGCACGCCGTACGCGCGGTGGCCGCGGCACGCGGTGTCGACATGGTGGTCGTGGCGGCGCCCGAAGATGCGATCGACGAGACCCGTGGGGTGTTGTCCGGGATCGAGCACGATGCTCAACTCGTGGTGGTTGCCGGCGGCGAGACGCGCCAAGATTCAGTCGCCCGAGCCCTACTCGCCCTTCCCCCCGACGTCGACGTTGTTCTCGTCCACGATGCCGCGCGCCCACTCGTCCCACCGGAGGTCGTCGACCGAGTCGTCGGGGCAGTGAGAGCGGGCGCTGAAGCGGTCATCCCCGTGCTCTCCGTCGTGGACACGATCAAGGAAGTCGACGGGCAGGGCGATGTGGTTCGCACCCTCGATCGCGGAGTCCTTCGCGCGGTGCAAACACCCCAGGGCTTCCGCCGCGACGTCCTGCAGCAGGCGCACGCGGCGAGCGATGGCGCTGACGCCACGGACGACGCCGGTCTCGTGGAGGGTCAAGGCGTCGTGGTGGCCACGGTGCCCGGAGCCGAGGAAGCCTTCAAGATCACCAGGCCATTGGATCTGGTGCTGGCCGAAGCGGTCCTGGCACGACGAAGGGCATCTGATGGCGTCGGCTGAACTCCCCCGCGTGGGGATTGGTTTCGACGTCCATGCGTTTGAAGCTGGCCGCCCGCTCTGGGTAGCGGGACTGTTGTGGGACGGCGATGGGCTGGCCGGACACTCCGACGGTGATGTGGCCGCTCATGCGGCCTGCGATGCACTGCTCAGCGCCGCCGGTCTCGGTGATCTCGGCAGCCAGTTCGGGACCGCTGAGCCGGAGTGGGCGGGCGCGGCCGGAGTGGTGCTCCTGGGAGAGACGGCCCAACGAGTTCGAGCAAACGGCTGGTCCATCGGCAACATCGCCATTCAGGTGATCGGCGTACGCCCCCGCATCGGTACCCGCCGCGCGGAGGCGGAGCAGGTG
>JAYNIC010000148.1:0-5573 GCA_038108715.1 Candidatus Nanopelagicales bacterium
GGGTGGGCACCAGGCCGGACGCGCCAGCCATGCCATTGAGCACGACGTCCGCCGGGCGGGCTGCAAGGTCGCCGGCCTCGTCGGCCCCGATGGCCACGGCCTCCACCCCGAACTGCCGAGCCTGCTCGGCCAGCAGGTCCGGGTTCGACCCGCCCGCGGCGAGGCCGATCACCCGGAATCGGTCCGGATTGCGGGCGATTACGTCGAGGGCCTGAACGCCGATCGAGCCAGTGCTGCCCAAAATGATGACGTCTCGGCGTTCGCTCACAGGAGGATTGTCCTACGCTCAGCCCTATGACCGACACCCTGCTGCCCTCGATCGACCCGCTCCCCCAGGAACGCCGCCTCGTGACGGAGATCCCCGGACCCCGTTCGCGGGAGCTCATGGCGCGCCGCCACGAGGCCGTTTCGGCCGGTGTGGGCGGCATGATGCCCGTGTTTACCGAGCGCGCATCGGGTGGCGTTCTGCTCGATGTCGACGGCAACTCCCTGATCGATCTGGGGTCGGGGATCGCCGTGACGACGGTTGGCAACGCCGATCGTCGGGTGGTCGAGCGAGTGCAGCGACAGGTGGCGGACTTCACGCACACCTGTTTCATGGTCACGCCGTACTCGGGCTACGTCGAGGTGTGTGAAGCGCTCAATCGCCTCACCCCCGGCGACTTCACCAAACGTTCGGCACTGTTCAACTCCGGCGCCGAGGCCGTGGAGAACGCCGTCAAGATCGCGCGCGCTCACACCAAGCGCCAAGCCGTCGTCGTGTTCGACCACGGGTATCACGGCCGAACAAACCTCACCATGGCACTGACCGCCAAGAACATGCCGTACAAGCAGTCGTTTGGGCCGTTCGCGCCCGAGGTGTATCGCATGCCCATGTCCTATCCGTTCCGCGACGGCCCGCACACCGGCGCCGAGGTGGCATCGTGGGCCACGACCAAGATGGACAAGGAGATCGGCGGGGAGAACATCGCCGCGATCATCATCGAACCAATCCAAGGCGAGGGCGGCTTCATCGTTCCGTCGCCGGGTTTCTTGCCGGCCTTGCGTGACTACGCCACTCAACACGGCATTGTTTTCGTCTCCGACGAGATCCAGACCGGGTTCTGCCGCACCGGCCAGTGGTTCGCCAGCGAGCACGAGGGGATCGTGCCGGACATGATCACAACGGCGAAGGGCATCGCCGGTGGGCTCCCGCTCGCCGCTGTTACTGGGCGCGCCGAGATCATGGACGACGTACACGTCGGTGGCCTGGGTGGCACCTACGGTGGCAACCCGATCGCCTGTGCGGCCGCGCTCGGCGCAATCGAGGCGATGGAGGAAGACGACCTCAACGCACGGGCGCTGCAGGTCGGCGCGATCCTGCGCGACAAGCTTGAAGCGATCGCCGCGGCGAATCCGGCCGTGGGCGATATCCGCGGACGCGGCGCCATGATGGCGATCGAGCTGGTCCAGCCCGGCACCCTCACCCCGGACCCCGACCTCACCGGCCGCGTCGCCAAGGCAGCGCACGCCCAAGGGGTCATCACGCTGACGGCCGGAACGTACGGCAATGTCCTGCGCTTCTTGCCGCCGCTGAGCATTACCGATGACCTGCTGCGTGAGGGCCTGGATGTCGTCGCCGCCGGTTTCTAGAACTCGGCTCCCCTGAACCGTGGGAGAAACGGTCGATAAAGTCACTTTGTCACCTGCCATCGACCGTTTGTCCCGCTAAGCGGGAGAAACGGCGGGATCTACATCTCGCGTAGGCCCCAGGATTGGTCGTAGCCGTCGGTCATGAGGTCGAGGTAGGGCACCGCGTCGAACGCCTCAGGCCCGAGCACGCCGGCGCCGCTCCAGGTGCCGGCCGCCAGCAATTCCAGCGCGATGACCGGGTTCATCGCCGTCTGCCAGGTGACCGCCTGCGTGCCGTACTCGCGCATCGTCCACTCGTTGTCCGCCACGTGGTACAGGTAGACCTCGCGTCGCTGCCCGTCCTTGCCCGTCCCGGTCACCCACGTGCCGGCGCACGTCTTGCCGGACATCGCCTCACCCAAGGTCGCCGGATCGGGCAGACAGGCAGCGACGACGTCCCGTGGGCTCACTTCAACGCCGCGCACCGACACCGGATCCGTGCGATCAAGGCCGAGTTTGTGCAACGTCTTGAGGACCTCGATGAATTCGTCACCGAGGCCGTACTTGAAAGTGACCCGCTCGCATTCGATCCACCGAGGTACGAGAAGGACTTCCTCGTGCTCGACGTTGACGCATTCGACGGGCCCGATGCCCTCAGGGAAGTCGAACACCTCCGGCTCAGAGAACGGAGCGGTGGTGAACCAGCCTCGATCCTTCTCCCAGATGATCGGCGGGTTCAGGCACTCCTCGATGGTCGTCCAGATCGAGAAACTCGGTGCGAAGTCATAGCCGGCGACCAGGAGGTTTGCGCCATCGCGAATACCAATCTCCTCGATGGTGTCGAACAGGTGATCGGCGGCGTAGCGAGCAAACACATCCGCGAGGCCGGGTTCGACACCGATCCCGCATAGCGCGAGGAGGCCACGCTCGGCCCACGCATCGGACAGCGCAAACTGTTCATCGCCAAGTTTGATCCCGGTCTCCTCATGCGGGCGCGTCGGATGCGGACGGGACAGGCTCATCGCGGTGTCGAGATAGTGGCAACCGGCCTCGAAAGCCCCGTTGAAGATCGGCATGTTGAAGCGCGGATCGACGACGTTGAGCACATGCGTGATGCCGTGCTCCCGACAGGCAGCGGCTACCGCGCCAGCATCGGAGGCATCCAGTGCGACCCCGGCAAACCGTGCATCCCCGGTCCGTGCGGCCAGTGACTGCGCACGTTGGCCGTCGTAGTCTGCACATACCCACGCGTCGAAGTAATCGCGCCGGGCTGCGATCAGCGCAGCCGAGGTGCCCACACCGCCCGAACCGATGGACAAAACGCGCATCAGGAATCCCCCCGCCCATCCAGGAGCGGCTTCAACGGATCCCACGATGCCCCGCTCTCGGCATCCTGACGCCGACGCGCCATCGCCGAGAGCGCCTCCAGCACGACTCGGTTGCCGAGCATCGCGGTGATGTCGGCGTGATCGAAGGGCGGCGACACCTCGACGACGTCCATCCCGAAGACTGGAAGTTCGAGGCAGATGCGCCGAACGGCATCAAGCAGTTCGCGGCTGCTCAGGCCGCCAGGTTCGGGAGTGCCCGTGCCCGGGGCGTGGCCAGGATCGGCCACGTCGATGTCCACCGAGAGGAAGATGCCATCGCACTCATTCATCGCGATCTCGAAAGCCTCGGTCAGACACTCATCGAGACCCCGCTGACCGATCTCGGTCATTTCGTAGGACCGCATACCTTGCTCGGCCATCCAGTCCAGGATTTCTGGCGGCGGCCAGTAGCCCCGCAGACCGATCTGCAGGAAGCGGTCACCGCGCGCCGCGCCCGATTCGATGAGGCGTCGCATCGGCTGGCCGTGGCCGATGAGTGAGCCGAACTCGATATCGCCGGTGTCGGCGTGCGCATCGAAGTGCAGCACCGCCACCCGGCCCCAGCCGCGGGCGCGCGCCACTCCCGTGACGTCCGGCCAGGTCACCGTGTGGTCGCCACCGAGCACGAGGGGAACGGCGCCGGTCTCGGCCACACGCTGGACCACGACCTCCAGGTCAGCGCATGAGCGGGCGGCGTCCCCGCTGTACATCTCCACGTCTCCACCGTCGACGACCCGCAGATCGGTCAGACCGTCCGTGCGCAGGGCCAGCGAGGGCCGCGATCCGTCATGTCCGAGGTAGCACGCCATCCGCAGAGCCTGCGGACCGAACCGTGCACCACTGCGATAGGACGTTCCGCCGTCGAATGGTGCGCCCAGAATGACGACATCGGCGTCGTCATACGTCGCTGGATCGTCCAGGTCGCAGCGTGGGACGCCGAGAAAGGTCAAGTCCGGACCGTATTGGCCGCCATACCGAGTCACGCTGCCTCCTTGAAGAACACGGTCAACTATCGAAGCCCAGGCCGATGCGATCAAGGGTGCGCAACCACAGGTTGCGATGCCCCTCGTTCTGGTCGGCGCGATCAATGGCACGCCGGGTCAGGGCGATCCCGGCCCCTCGAAGCGGCTCTGGCGGGAACGGCAACGGCTTGCTGCGCACCATCTCCAGCGCCGTCCGCTCAGTTTGATCATCATTAATGAGATCAAGCATCACCTGCGCTCCGAACCGACTCGCACCCACGCCCAGCCCCGTGAACCCCACGCTGTAGGCGACGCGTCCCTGCATCGCGGTGCCCCAGAAGGCACTGAACCGCGAACACGTGTCGATGGCACCCGCCCATGCATGGCTGAACCGCACCTCTGCGAGCTGCGGGAAGGTGTAGCGGAAGTGCTCGGACAGCCGCGCGTACGGCGTGCCCTCGCGCTCGTGCAGGGGACTGAAGTCGCCGTAGTAGGACGCGTCGTAACCACCCCACAGGATTCGGCCGTCTGCTGTCGTGCGGTAGTAGTGAAACTGATTGCCAGCGTCGCCAACTCCCTCTCGACCTGCCCAGCCGATCGACATCCTCTGGGCAGGTGAGAGCGGCTCGGTCATGAGCACGGAGTCGTATACCGGAATGACGTAGTGACCGATTCGCTTGAGCAACGGTGGATAGGCGCTCGTAGCAAGGGCCACGCGTCCGGCAAGGACGGAGCCGAAGTCCGCCGTGACTCGAACTCCCCCGCCCTCCAAGGACACATCGACGATCCGGGTGCCTTCATAGATCTGAACCCCGCGGCCCTCGCAAGCCGCCGCAAGGCCCCAGGCCAGTCTCGCCGGATCCACCATGGCGACTCCATGGCGGTCAAGAACCCCACCTCGATATGTCGGCGAGTGGACGAGGGCCTGCACCTCTTGCGCGTCGAGGAAGTGCAGATCGAGCCCCGCCGCATCCCCGAGTGCCACCATCTCGCGCAACTCGACCACCTGGTAGTCCTCGACGGCGACGTCAAGTTCACCGCTGCGCACCAGGTCACAGTCGATTCCCTCGGCCTCGATCACCGCGACGATCGCATCGAGGTTGTCCTGGCCGAGTCGGGACAATTCACGCATGTCGTCTGGCCAGCGGGCGAAGCCGTTGCCGAGGCCATGGGTCAGGGAAGCCGCGACGAATCCCCCGTTGCGGCCGGTGGCGCCTTCGGCGATCCGGTCCGCCTCGATCAACACGATCGAACGATCGGGGAACCGTTTCGTCGCTTCATAGGCGGTCCACAGCCCGCTGAAGCCGCCGCCGACGACCACGAGGTCGGCTTCGATGTCCTCGACCAGGCTCGGGCGCGCCTCGGGTCGATCGGGGGTGTCCAACCAGTACGGGGCGAAGGTGACGTCCGCAAGGGCCGCGCGAGCCTCGGCGGTGATGTCGTCAGGGAAGGGCATCTCAGTCCGCCGACATGCCAGCCTCAAGTGCACGCCGACGTCGGTAGTTGATGAACTGCGACACGAGCACGATGGTCAGGGCGATGAAGAAGACCAGGGTCGCCAGGGCATTGACCTGAACCGGGATGCCGCGCTGCGCAGCACCCCAGATGTAGATGGGGAACGTCACCAGGGTGC
>JAYNIC010000148.1:5583-5989 GCA_038108715.1 Candidatus Nanopelagicales bacterium
CATTGAATGCGCTGATGATGTAGTCGTCGAACGACAGCGAGAAGCCGAGCAGCGCCGCCCCGAGAATGCCCGGCAGCACCAGCGGGAACGTGACGTAGCGAAACGTCGCTCGAGCGTCGGCATAAAGATCGCGGGCGGCCTCCTCCAGCCGCGGATCCATGCCCTGAAGCCGAGCCTTTACGGCGACCACGACAAAACTGATGATGAACATGATGTGCGCGATCACGACGGTCCAGAAGCCCAGGGGGAAGGCCAGGTTCAAGAAGAGGGCCAGCAGGCTCGAACCCAGGACGACCTCCGGGGTCGCCATGGGCAGAAAGATCAGCAGATTCGTCGTCGAGCGACCGCGGAAGCGGTAGCGAACGAGCGCAAAGGCGATCATCGTGCCGAAGATCGTGCCGACAAG
>JAYNIC010000149.1:0-5889 GCA_038108715.1 Candidatus Nanopelagicales bacterium
CGCAGGAGAAGGGCGCCAAGGTTCGAACCCATGAGTAGCCGCGATAGCCGTCTCTACGGCGATACGGCCACCGCTGAGCGGGTGCTCAAGGATTCGAAGGTGTGGTTCGTCGTGGGCCTCGGCAACAACCCCGATCGGGATGCCTACGACATCGCGCGGTTGCTGCAATCGCGGGGCAAGCGGATTGTGCCGATCTATCCCCGTGCGGAGCTCGTGCACGGCGAGCAGGGGTACGCCACCATCGCCGAGGCCGTGGCCGCCGTGGGAGCGCCGGACGTGGTCGACATGTTCGTGCGCGCCGATCGGGTGGGATCGTTCGTCGATGAGGCCATCGCGGTCGGTGCCAAAGCCGTGTGGCTCCAACTCGGCGTGATCGATGAGGCGGCCGCCCAGCGGGCGCTAGACGCGGGGCTCGATGTCGTGATGGACAACTGCCCGGCGATCCTCTGGCGTTAAGCCGAGGGGCGGCCGAGGCCGCGGTAGGTCCAGCCAGCGGCGCGCCACCGGGCAGGGTCTAGGGCATTGCGGGCGTCGACGACGTGGCGTTCGGTCGCGACGACACCCACGTCGGTTGGATCGATGTCGATGTAGTCCCGCCACTCGGTCAGGAGCAGCAGCACGTCTGCGCTGTGAGCGGCGTCAAGTGCCGAGTCGGCGTAGGCGAGATGGGGGAAGAGGTCGCGGGCGTTGTCCATCGCGCGCGGGTCGTGCACCACGACGTCGGCGCCCTCGGTGTGCAGGGCCGCTGCGACATGCAGGGCCGGGGAGTCACGGACGTCGTCGCTGTCGGGTTTGAACGCCGCACCCCAGACCGCGACGCGCTTGTCCCGCAGACGCCCACCGACGGCCTCACGGGCCAGGTCGACGGTGCGACTGCGACGCCGCTGATTGATCTCATCGACCTCGCGCAGGAAGGTCAGCGCCTGGTCGACCCCCAGTTCGCCGGCACGCGCCATGAAAGCACGGATGTCCTTGGGCAGGCAGCCGCCGCCGAAACCCAGACCGGCGCGCAGGAACGCCGACCCGATCCGGGGGTCCATACCGATCGCCTCGGCCAGCACGGTGACGTCGGCGCCGGTGGCTTCGCACACCTCCGACATCGCGTTGATGAACGAGATCTTGGTCGCGAGGAAGGCATTGGCCGACACCTTCACCAACTCTGCGGTGGCGAAGTCGGCGACCAGCATGGGCACGCCCTCATCGAGAAGGGATTGGTAGACCGTCCGCAGAGTCTGCTCATCCTCGGCAGACTCCACACCGATGACGAGCCGATCCGGGTGCAACGTGTCCTGCACCGCATGACCCTCGCGCAAGAACTCCGGATTCCACGCAACGCGTGCGCCCGACTCGGCGAAGCGATCGCGTATTTGCGCGGCCGTGCCGACCGGGACCGTGGACTTGCCCACCACCAGCGAGCCAGCCGCAGCATGTGGGACGAGAGCGTCCACTGCTCCCCACACCTGACCCATGTCCGCGGCATACGAACTCGCCCGCTGCGGTGTTCCCACGCAGATGAAATGCACGTCGGCATCGGCAGCCGCCGACATATCCGTGGTGAAGGTCAGCCGACCCGATGCCAGCGCCTGCTGCAGCACCTCGGGCAGGCCAGGCTCAAAGAACGGCACCTGTCCGGCCGACAGGGTCGCGATCTTGGCCGCATCGGTATCGATGCCGACCACCTCGTGGCCGAGTTGCGCCATGCACGCAGCATGGGTCGCCCCCAGATACCCGGTGCCGATCACGCTCAACCGCATGTGTGGAGCCTAGGGGAGGGCGGGGCGTAGGCTCGAGGTTGCTCCCACTCCGGTGGGTTGCCCCCCACCCCGGTGGGACGGATGCGAGGGAGGAACTGTGGCGCTGTCGGCCAACCCGGATTTCTCGGTCTACGAGTTGCCGGAGGAGCATCGCGAGCTACGCGCGGCTGTGCGCGCGCTCGCCGAGGACAAGATTGCGCCGCGAGCAGCGGAGATCGATGAGTCCGGCGAGTTCCCCCGCGATGTGTACGACGCCCTGGTGGCCGGGGAGTTCCATGCCATCCACATTCCGCAGGAGTACGGCGGTCAGGGAGGTGACGCGCTCGCCGCGTGCCTGGTGATCGAGGAGGTCGCGCGGGTCTGTGCGTCGAGTTCGCTCATTCCCGCCGTCAACAAACTCGGCACGATGCCCCTGATGGTCGCCGGTGATGATGACCTGCTGCAGCGCTATCTGCCTCCGGTGGCCTCGGGTGAAGCGATGTTCTCCTACTGCCTGTCCGAGCGAGAGTCTGGAAGCGATTCGGCCGCCATGCGGACCAGCGCGAAGGCGGACGGCGACGGCTGGATCATCAACGGGCAGAAGAGTTGGATCACCAATGCCGGCGTATCGGACTACTACACCGTCCTGGCGGTCACCGATCCCGACGCCGGGGCAAAGGGCATCTCGGCATTCGTCGTTCACGCCGACGATGAGGGCGTGTCCTTCGGAGCACCGGAACGCAAGCTCGGTATCCACGGATCGCCGACACGCGAAGTCTTGTTCGATCACGTCCGTATCCCGGGCGACCGCATGGTGGGAGAGCCCGGCACGGGCTTCCGCACGGCGATGACCACGCTCGACCACACCCGTATCACCATCGGCGCCCAGGCCCTCGGCATCGCGCAGGGAGCCCTCGACGCTGCCGTCGACTACGCCAAGGAGCGCGAGCAGTTCGGCAAGCCCATCGCTTCCTTCCAGGGCATTCAGTTCATGGTGGCGGACATGGCGATGAAGCTCGAGGCCGCGCGGGCGCTGGTCTATAAGGCTGCGGCCATGAGCGAGCGTTGCGATAGCGATCTATCCTTCTACGGCGCTGCGGCAAAGTGCTACGCGTCCGATGTCGCGATGCAGGTCACGACCGATGCCGTACAGATCTTCGGTGGAAATGGCTACACCCGGGACTTCCCGGTCGAGCGGATCTTCCGCGACGTCCGGGTGACGCCAAGATCACCCAGATCTACGAGGGCACCAACGAGATTCAGCGCCTGGTCATGGCCCGAGCCCTCCTGCGGGGCTGACGTGGCACTCGATCCGGTTCCGGAGCACCCGTCCCTTGAGCCCGTCCCGGCCAGCCAATCCCGGGCGACACTCGCTCGCGTCATGGGGGTTGTCGACGCCAACAACTACGGCAACGTGCATGGCGGCGTGATCCTTCGAGCAGTCGACGAGGCGGGTGCCGTCTCGGCGGTGAAGCATTCCCATGGGCCTGCCGTCACGGCGCTGATCGACCAGATGGCCTTCCGCGAACCGGTCAAGCTTGGCGATCTGCTGACCACGCGCGCGCAGGTGAACTGGACCGGGAATACCAGCATGGAGGTCGGCGTCCGGATCACCGTCGAACGCAGCGGGGTCGAAGGCGAAATCCACGTGGGAACGGCGTACCTGGTGTATGTCGCCATCGACGCCGAGGGTGAGCCACGCAAGGTTCCGCCGGTGCGCGCCGAGGACGATGAAGATCGCCGCCGTTTTGCCGAGGCGGAGATTCGCCGCGCCTCGCGTCTTGGTCGCCGCCAGGCGATCGAGGAACTACGCCGTCACGGCGCCGAGTAGACGACCGTTTCTCCCGCTTAGCGGGACAGATGGTCGATAACGCCGCGATTCGGCCGGTTGTCGACCGTTTCTCCCGCTGTGGCCCGTCGCCCTAACCAGAATTTCGGGGAGCGCCGAGCAGGAAGCCTGCCCCCCACGCGAAATGCATCGTGGGAAACACGATCGGCAGCCAGCGTGCTGCCGATGTGCCGAGCCCGCGGGCTGCTGAAGACGATGCGACCGCATCGGCGACGAGATAGATCACCGGCTGGCTTGCGCCCAACGCCGCGAGCCTGGGCTGACGCGCAAGGATGCCACCCACTGCGAGGAACACGCCAGCACCGACGGCGAGCAGCGTCACCGGCGGCGCAAGGTAGCGCAGCGACACCGTCTCGGGGTGGCGACGAGCGACTTCGCGGCGCCACCGTCCGTACTGGAAGTACTGCCGGGCAAGAGCCTTGACCGAATTCCGTGGCCGATAGGTCACGCGCATCCTCGGCGTGAACCACACCTGGCCGCCGGTCTGCCGAATGCGGTGATTGAGTTCCCAGTCCTGCGCCCGCACCATCGACTCATCGAATCCACCGACGCGGCTGAGCGCCGACTTGCGGAAGCAGCCGAGGTAGACGGTGAGGGCCGGGCCCTCCTCGCCCCCGATGTGGAAGGCCGCACCTCCGACACCGAACCAGGACGTCATGGCCGCGGCGACCGCCTGTTCGAAGTCGGTGACGCCCTCCGCGCCCATGATGCCACCGACATTGTCGGCACCGGTCGCCTCGAGCGTCTCGACGGCGACGGCGATGTAGTCGGTGGGTATCACCGCGTGGCCGTCGACGCGAACAATGATGTCGTGGGCCGCGGCGTCGATGGCCGCATTGAGCGCCGCAGCCGTGCGTCCGCTGGGATTGCTGGTGAGCGTGACGCGATCATCACGTGAAGCTAGCTCCGCCGCGATCGCGTCGGTCCGATCATGCGAGGGGCCGAGGGCGAGGACCACCTCGAGGGGTCCGTCGTACTGTGAATCGAGGATAGCTGTGACGGCCTCGGCGAGATGCTGCTCCTCGTTGAGGACGGGCATGATCACGGACACGCCCGGTAGCGATGCGGGGGTGGGAGGCGACACAGCGGTCAAGGGTAGCCTCAAGCATCCGCAAGACGGGATCCGTGGAGGTGCGGTGCGTAGTCGAGCAATGATCGCGGTCGCGGCCGTCGTAGCCGCCGGGCTGCTCGCCGCCCTGGGTTGGGTACTGGCGTGGCCAGCCTCCGCCATCGTCATCGTGGCGCTGCTGGGTCTCGGCGGCGGTGCGGCAGCCATGCAGGCGCTGCTGTGGCTGCGGAGCACCGCCAGCAGGATGGCGCGCATCGACAACCGCCTTGAGGCCATGCGGGCGACGGGCGATCGCCGCCACGAAATCATGCTGCGTTCCTTCCGCGAGCACCGCAAATACGTCGGTGAGGCTGCTGCGGCCGCGCGCCGCGCAGACAATCGCGAACAACTCGCCAAGGTGGAGGCACAACTCAAGAACGTCCCCCAAGAACTTCGGGAACTGCGGCACAACCTCACGCAAAAACTCGACGATCAGGTGGCCCTGCTCGAGGACTACCAGCAACTCATGCGGCTGGTCCCAATGCCCTTGCCGATGCCTCGGCCCGGGACCTGGGCCGCCTCGGAGGACTACCTGCTGTGGCTCGCTGGCTTCGTCCTCGAGCATCGGCCGACGCTCGTGGTCGATGTGGGCAGTGGTCAGTCGAGCGTGTGGATGGCCGGTGCCATGCGCACCGCAGGCTATGCGGGCAAGGTCGTAGCGATCGATCACGAGCCTGAATTCGCCGAGGAGACGCGGGCTCTGGCGCGACGACAGGGCGTGATCGACTGGCTCGATGTGCGCTGCGTCGAACTGCTGGATCAGACCATCGATGGCCGGGCGTGCACCTGGTACGACCCGTCGGTCCTCGACGGACTCGACGGCATCAACCTGCTGTCGATTGATGGCCCTCCGGGCAAGGGCAATCCAGAGGCGCGATGGCCAGCGCTACCCCTGCTGCGCGATCATCTCGCTCCCGGAGCGGCCGTGGTGCTCGACGACATGATCCGGGTCGATGAGCAGGCCATTGCTGACGATTGGCACGCACGCTATCCGGAGTTGACTCGCGTCAACCATGCGTTTGAGAAGGGCGCAGCGGTCTTCACCGCGCCGTAGCGGGGCTACGCGCAGCGGACCTTGTCGGCGGTGGTCGGATCGGTGATGACGTCACTCTCTCGTTCGGCGTTCGTCTGCTCGCCCCCACCGGACTGTTGGTTCTCATTCACCTGGACGCCGATGACCACACTCTCAACACCGGCGT
>JAYNIC010000150.1:0-5883 GCA_038108715.1 Candidatus Nanopelagicales bacterium
TGCGAGCACTGCGTCGAGATACTGCTGGCCGTACCAGTACGGAGCGAAGCAGTCAAAGTTGTACATGTTGCCCCGCGCGTTCGCCGGGAAGCCAGAACAACCCTTGACGTTAGTCGGCATGGTGGTGGTCGAGTTCCAGTAAGTCTTCGAGTAGAGCGCGTTGAACACCCCGGCATCCACGCCGATGTTGTTCCACTGCATTGAGCCGGTTGTACTGCCGATACCGACAAACCCCTGCTTGTTAAGAGTCCCCGCGATACTCGTCGGACTCGTCAGCAACATGTTGTTGAGCAGACCCGCAGCCTGGGCCTCATCGGCGAAGAGAAACCCATAGCTCGGACTGTTCACCAACAGTGGCTCTCGCTCATTGGCTGGCGTCAGCTGGGCCGTGCAGTCCGTGCACTGCGGCACATTTGTCGTGTAGGTGCCCATCTGAACCTGCCCACCAGTTTTCAGCCACCAGCCCGGGCCGTTGTTCTCCTCCGCCCACCCGTTGAGGGTCTGCGCGAAGCTATCGTCGTAGTTGGTGTTGTAGGTCCCTGCCGGCGCTGCGGCGACAAAGGGGTACGACGCACTCGTTGTCGTCCCCCCAGAAAGATCTAGGGGGTACCCCCACCACACGTAATTGGTGCGTGGATCTGCAACCGCACCGCTGGGCGGTACGGCGACGTACTGCGCCTGCGCGTTCTGCACCGATGCGATGAATAGCGCTGATTGCAGGGTGTCGCATGCGTCCGGGACCGAGATGGCAGTCGAAGCGGGGAAGGTTCCACTCGTCGTGAGAGCGTTGCAGAACGTGAGTTGCCCGGTCGTTGCACCATATTCGAACATCTGCCCGGCGGCCAGGAGCGCGAAGGCATTGTCGCCCAGCATCTCGACCTGGCCGATCTGGGATTGAATCGAGGCAATCGTCTGGGTCGAGACCGGAGAGGTGCCACCGTTCGTGAGCATGTTCTGCAAGGTCCAGATGAGCAGGTCGTTCTGCGGAAGACCGTTGAAGCCAGAAAGGGACTTGTACAGCACGGAGTAGTAGCTGGTCGCTGGGGCCGCGAAACCGTTGACCTGCGTCAGGTAGTCCGCGCAAATCATGACGGGGTTCTGGCCACTGGTCGTGTTGTACTGCGAGTACATCGTGCTGCACATCAACTGGTAGGAAGAACCCAAGGGCACGGTGGGCCAGGTAGTCGTTCCATTCGGCTCGATTGCGCCGAGGATGGTCATATCCGTCGTCGCCTCCTGCACGATGGCCGTGATCTGGGCAACGCCAGCAAAGGAATAGGCACTTTGGTATGCCGCCTGCGCATTCTGCGCCTGCAACTGAAGCGTCTGCTGCAACTCGTTGTTGTTCTGCTGCTCAATCTGCACCAGTTCGTTCTGCATGACGTTCAACTGCTGCTGCATGGAGTCAAGCATCGTGATGATGTCATTGACCGACTGCTGCAGTTCGTTCAACTGGTTAGAGATTCCGACGAGTTGATTCAAGATCTCATTGCCAATCACGGTGTCCGGATCAGCGCATGCGGAGTTCGTCGGGGGGGTTGGCGGCAGAATTGCACAGGCCTCATTGAAAGCCGCCTTTCCGGCGACGCTGCCCAGGAATCCGGACACAAACTCAGATGTGGTGCTGCGGGCCTGCGCGCCAAGTTCACGCGGCGTGCGCAGTGAACCTGCCTCCTGCGCGACCGGATACCCGCGACGTGTCTGCATCACATAGTCCTTGGGCTTGAATGAGTGACGAGAGTGCTTACCCATTTCCCTGGCTTCACGCCGCGCATAGGCTTGCACCCCGCCGCGCTTCTGCGCCGCGCGGAAATACCGGCCAGTGTCGAAAGTGCTTGACGTCACCCAGGTGGCCGAACCCAGATTCACGAGCTTGTTTCCGATTCGGACGATTCCCAGGTGGTCAGTCACTCGCTGGACTGCTGATCGAGGTGAGATCTTGGAGGTCCGTGATACCTCTGCGGCAAGGGTCGTGACGTCGGTCACGATCACTCCGTTGTCGCTTCGATCACCGATCGCCGCGACCGTGTCGCTGTAGGGCTTCTTGTCCACGTTGCCGCCGCTGA
This sequence comes from Candidatus Nanopelagicales bacterium, assembly GCA_038108715.1. Taxonomy (GTDB): domain Bacteria; phylum Actinomycetota; class Actinomycetes; order S36-B12; family S36-B12; genus Mxb001. The sequence goes on from JAYNIC010000150.1 coordinate 2,067, forward strand.
CCTGCACAAGGAAGGTCTTGGGGAGACACGGGACGGTGATGAAGAAGCCACCGAGCCGATTGGTCCGCTTCTCGCCGGCGAACGAGAGTCTCTTCGTGAAGGTGCCCAGTGCGTCCTGCGGGCCGCGGGCAAACACGCGAACCTCGCCATCGGTGATGCGCCCGCCGTTCGACACGGCAAATCCAGAGATCCCGCCGTCCTTGCTCTCTCCCTTGGCGCACGCAGCGGTATCCGTCGCCGGCACCGAGGGAACCACGTTAGCCGCGGGGGCCGGCGCTAGCGCGTGAGCGGGGGCTGCGCAGACACTCGCGAGCAGCCCCAGTGAAAGCACGATCACGCTCAGCCGACCACGATGACGCTGTGTGAGTCCCATGGGCGTCAGTAGAGCAGTCGAGAGTTCACGTCTCCACTCCCCGCAAAGCCCATCACTCCAGATGCGCGAGAAAACCGATCAACAGCCAGGACAGTGGCACCCATCTCTAGTCAATGAGATGCGTGGCTATCCGAGCCGCTCCCGCCGTATGCCGGCCATGCACCCTCCCCCACTTGCGGTAGATGGGAGCGTCGGCGAGCACCCGACGCCCGGCGACGGCCACAATGGCTGCGTGCCTATTGTCGTCGCAGGCAAGCTCGTCGTCGACGAGATCCTGCAGCTCGCGATGCCGGTGCTGCCCGGCGGTCGGCAGCGCGCGCTCAACTCGACCATCACCGGTGGTGGTCAGGTGTGGCACACGTCACGGGTCATCCGGGCCGCTGGTGTGGAGTGCGCCGTGACGGGTTGGGCCGGTGGCGACGCCGACTCCGCGATGCTGCGCCAGCAGTTGGCCGAGGCCGGCGTCACCGATCACCTGGTCGTGGCGGGGCAAGCGTCGCGATCGACGGTCCTCGTCGGTCCCGACGGCGATCGGTCCATCATCTCCCGCGGCGGGCCGGCCACCCTCAGCCCAAGCCAACTCATCGACACGCGGGTTCTCGATGGCGCGGCGTGGCTGCACATCGACGGATACGGATTCGATGACGGCGTAGGCGAGGCCTTTGTCACGCTCGCGCGGGCGGCTGCCGAGCACGGCGTTCCCGTGTCGCTGGAGCCACCGTCGCCGCAGCACCGCGATCGGGTCGCCGGGTTCCTCGCCGCACTGCCCCCGCTGGAGGCGGTCCTGGGCAATCCCGATGAGGTGGCGATGGTCGAGCAGATGCTGGCGACGCCACCTCGGTATGTGGTGATCCACGACGGGCCGAACGAGGCCATATGCCGAGGGCCATCCGGTGAGGTTCGCCAGCGGCCGGCCATGACCCCGGCGGTGACGAACGGTGCGGGCGATCGGTTCGCCGGTGGATGGATCGCCGCAGCCGTGCGCGGTGCTTCCCCGCCGGAGCGGCTGACAGAGGCATTGGGCTCAGCGGCGCGCGCCTAGCCACGGGGAAGCCCCGGGTGCCACCGCGCTCGATGGAGGCTCCTGTGACCGGTGGTACCGGTGGGTTCCCCATTTCATCGCAACCCGCGCGTCACCATTGACGACGCCGGCCCACGGGTCTACTTTCCTCAACACGACGTTTCTCATAATGGACGTCGCCTGTCGACAAAAGATAAAGGTGGTGTTATGCCCCCAATCACCATGGTGTTTCTTCTCACAGGAATTGCTGTTTTTGTCCAAGCGATGTACTTCCTCGGGGTCGGCGCGAGTCAGCAGGAGGGTCAGAAGAACCCGATTGTTGCCGCGGGCTGGATCGCGCTGACAGCCGGCATCGCCGATCTCGCGGTGGCGTTCTACGTAACGGTAGGTCGTCCGATTGAGGCAGATCCCTCGCTAATCCTCTCCGGGCTACTGGCGATCTACGGCTTGTTCTTCGTAGCGCTGGGAGTCGTTGAGATCTGCGGTCTTGACCTTCGAGTGGTCGGCAACTTGGCCATCGCGACGGGCATCATTCCGCTGTTCTGGATTCCGTTCTTCTCCGGGTCCCTGACGGTCCAGGCCCATCTGGTCTGGTGGCTCATCGCCTTCCTTTCCATCACGCTGACCACCTACGGCAAGATGAAGCCGAAGGTCCTCGGATGGATCCTGATGATCACGGCGGTCGTGTTCTTCCTGGCTTTCCCGCTTGGACTCATCAACAACGTCAGTTTCCCCTGATCGATTCACCCGCAGCGTGAACCGCTGCACAGGCTCCGGCAGTCCGCCCCCCGTGGACTGCCGGAGCTTTGCGTTGGGCTGAGGGGAGGACGCCAGCCCAGGTTGAGCTATGCGGGCGGGCGCTTTTCGGCGGTGCCCCACAGCAGGATCGAACCGACCACGACCGCGACGGACACCATGATGACGGCCACAACCCAGAAGAACACCAGGACGTCGATCCACGACCCGAGGGGCGGCTCGCCGGGGAAGAACGCGCGGAGCGGGATCAAAGCGAAGAGCAGTGCCGTGAGCCAGCTCGCGACGACCATTTCACGCCGCATGCGACCGCTGGTGATGGATCGGGCCACGAGGACCGCCATCAGGCAGAGCGTGATCATGAGCAGGAGCAACAGCAAGGCGATGGACTTGGTCGAGAAGTCCCGCCCCAGGGTGAGGGCGAGGTGGTCACCACCGCCGGCCGCGACGACCTTGCCGTCAGGGGTCCACGACCAGCCCGGAATACGGAAGAAGACGGAGCTGGTGAGTGGGATGGGCTCTTGGCCATCGGCGACGCCGGCGAAGGCCTGCACCCGGGCTTCGACCTGGTAGGTGTCAAAGGGGTATTTCTGCACCGTGCCTTGCGCGGGCAGGACCACGCGTTTGGGGTGCGGAACCTGTCCGGCGGCGAACGACACCGACTGCCCCAGCACGGCGGGCTGCACGACCACGGCGATGTCGATGATGAGCGCCCCGTCGGTGTCCACGAGTTCGGGCGAGGGGAAGACGAGGACTTCGGTGACGAGGTCCTGCTCGACGGCCTCCACCTGTTCGGGGACCAGCACGACGGCCACACCGCCCGCCGGCGGATTCTGGTTGGGCAGTTCACCCACCAGGCTCGAGCCGAAGGATCGGATGCCGAGCAGGTAGGCGGCCGCGAGGGCGATCACGGCGGCGATGACGACAGCGGAGCGCACACCGCGATGGCGACGGATGAATCCCGCTCGACGGTCCACCTCTTCCGCCACCTGTTGGTCGCTCATGGTTGCCCACTCCCCACTCGATACTCACTCATTGTGGACCGGTACCCGTCACTGGCCTCGTGGTCGCGGCCTCGGGACCTGAAGGTACCGCAGGGGGCTGCGCCGCAGATGGGGGTCCGGGATTGTCCCGCAGCACTATTTCAGCGTCTCCCATAGACCTGCGTCACTTCGTCTGCCGCTCCTCGTAACGCTTGCGCCGCACGTCGCGCTGATCGCTGTACGCCGGGCCCACATTGGTGGTGATCACCCGTGCCAGTAGTCCTTCCGCCGCCAGGGGCCTTCTCCTTCATGCGGAACCGGGGCAAGCCTTCGGTGAGGTCCTCACGCAGCCGGACTGGGCGGGCCTGCCGATTTCGGAACTTGCGCCATGGGCGGTCGCCACCCTCGCTGTGCTGCTTCATGCGGTGCTGTCCACTCTTGTCAGTCATACCGATGCAAAACTCGTAGGGGACGCGCTCGTCGAGGTCTGCCATTCAATGAGTCACCCCGGGAATTGGTCCTCTCGATGGGGATCCTCATACGTGGGGCGCAGCGGTCGACGCAAGCGATGGTGGCGCATGGGATCAAGGAGGTGGGCGGCCGCGAGGGCCTGCGCCGCCGCCATCCAGGGCCGGAACGCCTTCCTCAGCTCCCGTTCCGGACCGACCAGTTGGTCTCCCACCTGAC
>JAYNIC010000151.1:0-5882 GCA_038108715.1 Candidatus Nanopelagicales bacterium
CTTCCCGGACGATCTGGTGAGTCCACCGCCTCGGCTCCGCGTGGGTGTCGTCGGGAGCGGCCGGGTGGGGGCGGTGCTGGGTGCCGCGCTGCGCCGTACCGGGCACGAGGTCACCGCTGTGTCGGCTCGCAGCGACCTGTCCCGTGTTCGCGCAGAGGCGCTGCTGCCCGGTGTTCGCATCGTCACTCCGTCGGAGGTGCCCGCACACGCGGACCTCGTGATCTTGGCCGTTCCCGATGATCAACTCCCCGAGGTGGTGTCCGAGTTAGTTGGCCACGTGACGTCCGGACAACTTGTCATGCATGTGTCGGGCCGTCACGGGCTTGGAGTCTTGGCGGCGTTGACCGACGTACTGCCCATCGCGGCACATCCGATCATGACCTTCACCGGGACGAGCCTGGATCTCGGCCGGCTGGAGGACTGTCCCTTCGGCGTTACGGCACCGGATGCCGCGTACCCCATCGCCGCCGCACTCGTCGTGGAGATGGGTGGTGATCCGATTCGCGTCGACGAGTCAGCGCGGACGACGTATCACGCTGCCCTGGCACACGGCGCGAATCACCTGGTGACACTGGTCGCGCAGACGCTTGATCTGCTGGCGCAATCGGGGGTGGAGGATCCCGCGCGAATGGCGCGGCCTCTTCTCACCGCCGCACTCGACAACGCCCTGCGCGAGGGTGACGACGCACTGACCGGTCCGGTGTCGCGCGGCGATACCGCAACGGTGGCGGCCCACCTGGCGCAGTTGACCGATCCGAAGATCCGCGCCGCATACCGGACCATGGCCCAGGCGACCCTCGAACGCGCGGTAGCCTCCGGCAGGCTCACCAGTACGGCTGCTGAGCCCATCGCCCGCCTCCTCGACGAAAGTTCCTGACGCGTGACCGATGTCCTGACGACCAAGGCCGACCTCCGCGCTCTGCCGCGCGTCCCCGGACGGACCGTGGCGGTGATGACCATGGGCGCCCTGCATCGGGGCCACGTGGCACTGATCGACCGCGCTCGCGAGATCGCCGGCCCGTCAGGGCGCGTCATCGTCACCGTTTTCGTCAACCCGCGACAGTTTGGTGCCGGAGAGGACTTCGCCGAGTATCCGCGGACCTTGGACGAGGACGTGCAGGCTGCTGCCTCGGCCGGTGCTGATGTCGTGTGGGCTCCCAGCACGGATGAGGTTTATGACACCGGCGCCACGGTTGCCGGCATCACCATCGAACCCGGTCCCCTCGGAGCCGACCTCGAAGGCGGGAGTCGCCCCGGACATTTCGCCGGCATGCTCACCGTGGTTGCCAAACTGATGTCGATCACGGCGGCGGACGCAGCACTCTTCGGCGAGAAGGACTATCAGCAACTTACGCTCATTCGCGCGATGGTGGAGGCATTGGATTTCCCGGTGGAAGTCATTGGGGTTCCGACGGTGCGCGACGACGACGGCCTCGCCCTGAGTAGTCGCAATCGCTACCTGAGTGCGCCCGAGCGCGCACTGGCGGCACGGATTCCGGTGGCCACCGCGGCAGGAATCGACGCGGCCATGCAGGGGGCCGATGCGGTTGTGGAAGCCACGGTCGACGTGCTGGACGTGCCGGGGATAGCCATCGACTACGTCGCGGTTCGCGCCCCCGACCTCGGCCCTGCACCGGCCGCCGGAGACGCGCGCCTTCTTGTGGCGGTGAACATCGGTGACACGCGACTGATCGACAATGTCCCGGTCACGCTGGGAGTGGGTCCGTGAGCACGCTGCGGGCGCCTGCCCCCGGTTGGTCCGTCGAGGCCGACGCGATCATCGTCGGGTCCGGTGTCGCGGGTCTGACCTCCGCGCTTCAGGTTCGGCGTACCGGTCGTCGGGTCGTCCTCATCACGAAAAGCAAGGTGGAGGAGGGCTCGACGCGATGGGCGCAGGGCGGCATCGCCGCGGCGCTCGCGGACGATGACTCTCCCGAGGAGCATCTGCAGGACACGCTCGTCGCGGGTGCAGGGTTGTGTGACGTCGACGCCGTGCGTGCACTCGTCACCGAAGGCCCGGACGCGGTGCGTGCTCTGATCGCCTGGGGTGCTGCCTTTGACCGCCATCCCGATGGGGGGCTCAGCCTCACACGCGAAGGCGGCCACCTACGCGACCGCATCGCCCACGCCGGTGGCGACGCGACCGGCGCGGAAGTGTCGCGTGCGCTCGTGGCGGCGGTGGCCCAGGACCCGGGAATCGAACTCATCGAGGATGCGCTCGCGCTTGACCTGCTGAGCGACTCCACCGAAGCAGCTCAGGGAGTGTCACTGCATGTCATGGGGCAGGGCACCCGCGATGGTGTCGGTGCTGCGCTCGCGCCCATTGTGATCCTGGCGACCGGTGGTTTCGGGCAGGTCTTTGCCCAGACGACGAACCCGGCTGTCGCGACCGGGGATGGGGTCGCCCTGGCACTGCGGGCCGGTGCCGAGGTCGCAGATCTGGAGTTTGTGCAGTTCCACCCCACCGTCCTGTGGCTCGGGCCGAAGGCGCGCGGTCAGCAGCCCCTCGTGTCCGAAGCGGTTCGGGGCGAGGGCGCTTTCCTGCGCGATCTCGACGGCGAGCGGTTCATGGTTGGCGTGCATCCGCTGGCCGAACTTGCGCCTCGAGACGTCGTCTCGCGTGCTATCAAGCGCCGCATGATGGAGACCGGCGCTCCGCATGTCTGGCTCGATGGCCGCGACTTCGGCGCGCAGACGTGGCAGGCTCGTTTCCCGACGATTCTCGCCAGTTGCCGCAGCCACGGAATTGACCCGGTCACCGAGTTGATCCCCGTCGCGCCCGCTTCGCACTACGTGTCCGGTGGAGTACTCACCGACCTGGATGGACGCGCATCGATCCCGGGCCTGTTCGCCTGCGGCGAGGTGGCGTGTACAGGAGTTCACGGTGCCAACCGACTGGCATCGAATTCACTCCTCGAGGGCTTGGTCTTCGCGGCACGGATCGGCCGAGTTCTCGAGAGCGAGACGTTCGATGTGCGCCCTGTCCCTCTTACGGCGCAGGACGGGCCGCTTATCTCGCATCGTCACATGCGACGCATGCAGCAGGCGATGACTGATGAGGCGAGCGTTATCCGAAGTGAGCCTTCGCTCACTCGTGCGCGCTCGGTACTCGAGGAGTTCCCCGACGCTGGCCAGCCAAGCACTGAGGACTGGGAGACAACGAACCTCCACACCGTGGCGCGCGTCCTCGTCGATCACGCGTTGGTCCGCGAGGAGACGCGCGGCTCGCACTGGCGGGAGGATTACCCGGATCGCGACGATGAGCGGTGGCGTGTTCGCTTGGTCTCGCGGCTCACCCCCGACGGGGATGTCGTCGTACGTCGTGAGACGGTGACGGCCGGAGGACATGACGATGCCCGGTAGTTCCACGGCCCTGATCGAGACGCGCCTGAGTGAGGCCGGTCTCGACGTAGGCGATGTGCGAGAACTCGTCGATCGGGCGTTGGCGGAGGACCTCGACGGGGGCATTGACGTCACGTCGGTCGCGACGGTCCCCGTTGACCAACAGGGCGCGCTGGACCTGGTCGCCCGAGCAGCGGGGGTCGTGGCCGGAATCCCCATCGCTGCTGCCGTGTTCGACCGCGTGGGTGATGGGCGCGTCACCATCGACATGGAGGCGTCCGATGGTTCAGCAGTGCGTCCCGGAGAAGTCTTGATGACCGCCACGGGCCCCGTTCGCGAACTCCTCTTGGCCGAGCGCACCGCGCTGAATCTGCTGTGCCACCTCTCGGGTATCGCGACCGCCACACAACAGTGGGTCTCGGCGCTCGGCTCGACCGTGACGCGCGTACGAGACACGCGCAAGACGACGCCCGGATTGCGCCGCCTGGAGAAGTACGCCGTGCGCTGTGGGGGCGGCGTGAATCACCGTATGTCCCTCAGCGATGCCGCACTCGTCAAGGACAACCACATCGTGGCAGCCGGCGGTGTCGCGCAGGCCTTCCGTGCGGTTCGCGCGATGGCACCGGATATTCCGCTCGAGGTCGAGGTGGACTCCCTGGATCAACTCGAGGAGGTCCTTGAGGCCGGGGCCGACCTGGTCCTACTCGACAACTTCACCCCCGAGCAGATGAGTGAGGCGGTACGACGTACCGCCGGTCGAGCGCGGTTGGAGGCATCCGGCGGGCTCACACTGGAGTCGGCGCGGGCGGTGGGAGCCACCGGAGTCGATTTCGTCGCGGTGGGGGCGCTCACCCACTCCGCTCCCGTGCTCGACATCGGCGCAGACCTGAGGGAGTTGCCATGACACTTCTTGCCATCGACATCGGCAACACGAACACCGTGCTGGGCATGTTCGACGGCGACACGCTCATGCGCTCCTGGCGTGTGACGACCCATCCCCGGGCGACCGCCGACGAGATCGCGCTCACGTTCCACGGACTTCTCGAAGGGTGCGAGCCGGCAACCGGCATAGCGTTGTGCTCGACGGTCCCCTCCGTGCTGCGCGAGATGCGCAGCATGCTTGATCGCTATTTCGAAAATCTGCCGCGCGTGATCGTCGAGCCCGGCACGAAGACCGGCGTACCGATTCTGACGGACAACCCGCGGGAGGTCGGCGCTGACCGCATCGTCAACACCATGGCGGCCTTCCACCTGTACGGCGGGCCCTCCATCGTTGTTGATTTCGGTACCTCGACCAACCTCGACTGCGTGTCGGCCAATGGAGAGTTCGTTGGCGGCGCCCTTGCACCCGGGATCGAGATCTCCCTGGATGCGCTTGCTGCCCGTGCCGCGCAGTTGCGGAAGGTGGAACTCGTGCCGCCCCGATCACCGATCGGCAAGAACACGGTGGAGGCGCTCCAGTCCGGTGCGTTGTACGGCTTTGCCGGTCAGGTGGACGGACTGGTACGTCGCCTCAGCGCCGAACTCGGCGATGTCCAGGCCGTCATTGCCACGGGTGGACTGGCCCACATCGTTGTCCCGGAGTCCGAGACGATCACCCACTACGACCCGGATCTGACCCTGGTGGGGCTGCGCCTGGTCTACGAGCGCAATGTCCCCTGACGGTCGTCGACTGGCGCGCGACTACCCTTGCCTTCCGTGACGGACGAAATGGCGGACGATCTGCCCGAGCAAATGCGTATTCGCCGGGAGAAGCGTGATCGCCTGCTGGAGATGGGAGAGCACCCGTACCCGGTGCGACTGCCCATCACGCACTCGATTTCGGCGGTTCGTTCGGCTCATGCCGGACTCGAACCGGATGTCGCCACCGGAGACCTGGTCGGCATCGCCGGCCGGGTCATCTTCCTGCGCAACACCGGCAAACTCTGCTTCGCCACGCTCCGTGCCGGTGACGGCACCGAGATCCAGGCCATGGTCTCGCTGGCATCCGTTGGGGAGGAGTCGCTGGAGGACTTCAAGCGCCTCGTCGATCTCGGTGACCACCTATTCGTGCATGGTGAGGTCATCACGTCACGCCGCGGCGAACTCTCGGTGATGACCGACGAGTGGCGGATGGCGAGCAAGTCGCTGCGCCCATTGCCCGTCGCCCACAAGCCCCTGACCGAGGAGACCCGGGTCCGACAGCGCTACGTCGACCTCATCGTGCGTCCCGAGGCGCGAGAGATGGCTCGCATTCGAGTGCTCGTGCTCGCGAGCATCCGGCGGAGCCTCGCCGAACGTGGCTATCTCGAGATCGAGACCCCACTCCTGCAGACCCAGCAGGGGGGTGCGGCAGCCCGGCCCTTCATCACGCACTCGCATGCCTTCGACCTGGATCTCTACCTGCGCATCGCACCGGAGCTCTTCTTGAAGCGGGCGCTCGTCGGTGGTCTTGAGCGGGTCTTCGAAGTCAACCGCAACTTTCGTAACGAGGGAGCTGACTCGACCCATTCACCGGAGTACGTCGCGCTTGAGTTCTACGCGGCGTACGAGGACTATCG
>JAYNIC010000152.1:0-4605 GCA_038108715.1 Candidatus Nanopelagicales bacterium
AAACTGCGCCAGGGCGATCCACTCCGGTCGCCCGAGGGTGAGGCCAGCCGTAGCCAGTTGGTGGGTATCGATTCCCAACTCGCGAACGCGCGCGAGGAAGGCACGCACGTCGTTGGCAAGGCCGATTGTGGGCAGGGCCGCAGCAAGATCCTCAGGCCAGGAGATGGATCCGTCGGAGACGGCGCCGCGCAGCAGGTCACGGATGCGGACGTCTTCCTCGGCGCCGGAAAGCAATCGGGGAGGTGCGGAGTCGGGATCGCCGATCGTGGACCGGCCGACGATGTCGAACGCAAGGCCATGGAATGTCGTCGCGAGCGGCAGCACGCCTGAGGGGATCTCCGCGGCCAGGTGGGCGCGCAGATCGCGGGCTCGCGCCCGGTTGAAGGCCAGGAGCCGGATTCCGGACACATCGACGCCCTCGCGCAGCCTCGCCGCGGCCGCGCGCACAAGGGTCGAGGTTTTGCCCGTGCCAGGGCCGCCGAGCCCCACATACACTCCAGGCCCCCTGTGGGCGATCACGCGCTCCTGATCGGCGTCCCGATGCCACGCGGCCGGCTCAGGTGCGTGAGCCGGGAGAAGGACAGGAGGACGCACGGGGATATCTCACCAGAGGGGTCCGACTCCGGTTGACCAACTCATCGGGAGCGCCACAACCCCTCCGTCCAGACAAAGTGGGACCATCGGGGGATGAGTGTGGACGAGGAGCGGCCCTCGGGGCCGGCGCAGGCGGCCGGACCGCCCTCGCCGGACCACCCCGTAGAGCACTCCACCCTCGCGCTCACTCGGGGGCCGGACGGGGTCGCTGCCACGTCGGGGACCACGGTCGTCATCGAGGACGGCGTCATCCCGCGTCGCCTGCGGCGCCCGCTGGACCTGGCTCGCTTCCTCGTGGCCCTTGCCGCCATTGCGCTCACCGTGGGCATCGCCTATTTCGCCAGCGCTACCACGCAGGGTCTGGAGGAGGACCTCACCGGCGGCGCCGAACTCCTGCCCTCCGTCGTCATTCTCGCCCTCAACGTCATCGGCGGCATCGGCCTGCTCGGCCTCCCCGTCGCCGCGGCCATCAGCCTGGTCATCCGGCGCCGCGTGCGCCAACTCTCCGATGCCCTCATCGGCCTGCTGCTTTCCGTCATCGCTCTCACCGTGACGTCGTACCTCGTCGAGACCTTCGGCACCGATCAGCTCATCATCGCCCTCGCCGGATCGGTGGGTGGCCAAGCCTCGGTCACCGCCCCCGTCATCGGCGGCCTCGTCTCCTTCGTCACCATCACACGGCTTATGGGTCGCCGGCCCTGGAACGTGCTGTCCGTCCTGGTTGTCGGCTCGCTTCTCATCGTGTCGCTGCTCAGCGGATCGGCGACGGTCGCCGGACTCCTCATTTCCTTCTTCGCCGGCTGGGGCCTGGGCCTGCTCACCCGTTACGTCCTCGGTACGCCGACCACTCGACCGTCCGGGGGCGAGGTTGCCGCAGCACTGGAGCGGGCCGGCTATCCCCTCGCCGTCCTACGGGCGTCGCGCCAGACCGACGTCGGACGACGCTACGTGGCCACGACGCGCACGGGGGACTCCCTCGAGGTTGCCGTGCTGGACCGCGATCTTGAAGGCGCCGGCCTCGCCTCCGCCGCGTGGAAGGCGCTGCGCCTGCGCGACGAGTCCGGCCGGGGTGGTTTCAATATGCGCAGCGAACTCGACCATGCCGCGCTGATGGCATACGCCGCGGAGTCGGCGGGAGCGCCCGTCCCGCGCCTCGTGACCACCTGCGAGGTCGGCGCCGATGCCGCACTGCTTGCCTATGACTACACCGTCGCGACACGCTTTGCCGACCTCACCGGTGAGCAGATCACCGACGCGGAACTCGAAGCGGCCTGGCGCGCCATGCAGATCATGCATGAGCACCAGATGTCGCATCGCAGTCTGACGGCCGACAACATCCTGCGTGATCGCACAGGCAAGGTGTGGCTCGTCGGCGAGTCAACCGGCTCCGTCGCCGCGAGCGACGTCGCGATGCGGATCGACGTCGCGGAGATGCTGTGCAGTCTGGCGATGATCGTCGGCGCGGACCGCGCTGTACGGACGGGCCGTCACGTCCTGGGCGTGCCGGGATGGGCTCGCGCGCTCCCGGTCCTTCAGCCGGTCGCCCTCGCTGCCCCGACGCGCAAGGCCATGCGCAAGCGCAAGGACCTCATGGTGCATCTTCGTGATGCGCTCGTCGAGATCCGCCCCGACGGCGAACTCGAGCAGATCAATATCGAGCGGATAAAGCCGCGCACGCTCGTGATGATCGTGGTCGGCACCATCGCGGCCTACGTCCTGCTGTCACAACTCGCACAGGTCGACCTCGCCGAACTGCTCACGACCGCCTCGATCGAATGGATGATCGTCGCGGTGATCGCCGCGCTGATCACCTACGTCGGTGCCGCGTGGTCGCTGACCGGCTTCGTCCCCGAACGCATTCCCCTACACCGCACGATGCTTGCCCAGGTCGCCGGTGACTTCGCGACGCTCGTTTCCCCACCCACGCTCGGCGCGGTCGCCATCAACCTGCGCTTCCTCACGAAAGCGGGACTCCACCCGGCACTTGCGGCCGCGAGCGTCGGCGTCTCCCAAGTTTTCGCCTTCGTCGTCTACATCCTGCTGCTGCTCGGCTTCGGCATCGCGGCGGGGACTCAGTCCGACTTCACCTTCGATCCACCCGCGTGGGCGGTCATCGCGGTCATCCTCGTCGTCATTCTCGTTCTGTCCGCATTCGCGGTACCCAAACTGCGCCGCTACGTGTTCGGCCGAGTCCGTCCGCTCATGCGTGAGGTCATCCCGCGCATGGTGACCGTCGCCCAGCGGCCGATGAAATTGGTCGAAGGCATCGGCGGCAACCTCCTCTTGAACTTCGCCTACATCACCGTGCTTCTCGCCTGCGTGCGTGCTTTTGACGGTGACGTCAATGTCGCCGCTGTGGCGGTTGTGTACCTGGCCGGAGCGACCATTGGCCAGGCGGCACCTACGCCAGGTGGCCTCGGTGCCGTTGAGGCTGCACTGGCTGCCGGCCTGACCGCTGCGGGACTACCCGGCGGCATCGCCGTCTCCTCGGTCCTGCTCTACCGCCTCATCACCTTCTGGATCCCTACGGTCCCGGGCTACTGGGCCTTCACCTGGTTGACCAAGAAGGGCTACCTCTAGGCGCCCCTGCGGAATGCGGTAAGCGTCGGTAGGGTCACCCACATGAGTGAGGATCGCGTGAGCATCACGCCGCTAAAGGACGGCCCGCTGGAGGTCAAGGGAGCCGTGCGCATTAACGCCTCGGACGGCACCGAGATCAAGGAGGCGGACACGGTCTACCTGTGCCGCTGCGGCGGATCAAGCAAGAAGCCCTTCTGCGACGGCACGCACAAGAAGATCGGCTTCACCTCCGACGTCGAGGCCTAGCACCCTACGTCGTACCGGATCATGTGAGCACAAGGAGGATCCGTGACCGCCACGACCGTCTCCCCCGTCGCCGACCTCATCAGCGACGACGACATCGCCGCTTTCCACCGGGATGGCGCATTGATCGTCCGCGGGCTGTTCAGTCCGGCCGAGATCGAGACGATCGAGCGCGGCATCGAGCGCAATCTGGCCGACCCTGGGCCGATGTTCAAGATTGCCAGTCAGCCCGACGACCCCGGCCGCTTCGTCGAGGACTTCTGCAACTGGAATCGGATTGCGGAATTCGCCGAAGTCGCCTTCACGTCGCGGGCCGCGGATGTGGCGGCGGCCATCATGCGCAGCGACGTGCGGCTCTATCACGATCACATGCTCGTGAAGGAGCCCGGCACGCGCCAAGAGACACCGTGGCATCAAGATCAGCCCTATTACAACGTCGACGGCTTCAACAACTGCTCCATGTGGGCTCCGGTCGACCCCGTCGCTGCCGAGTCAAGGCTGGAGTTCGTCGCCGGATCGCATCGCGAGGGCTGGCTCATGCCACGTACCTTCATGGACAACCAGGCCAAATGGTTTCCGGAGGGCTCTTTGCGCGAGATGCCTGCCATCGAGACCGATCGAGAATCCTTTGACATCGTCGGCTGGTCGATGCAGCCGGGTGACGCGGTGTTCTTCCACATGCTGACGCTCCATCATGCCTACGGCGTACCGGGCACGAACCGCCGCCGCGCGTTCTCCCTGCGATTCCTCGGCGACGACATGGTGCATGCTCCGCGCAACTGGCGCACCTCCCCGCAGTTCGACGGTCTTGACGACCAGATCCCGGCGGGCGCACCCATGGAGCATCCGCTCTTTCCGATGCTCCGTACCGTCAGCTAGTCAACTAGGCGCTAAAACCAGGCGGCAATCGCCAGGGTGAGCAGCGGCGCGACGACAAGGGCGGGCAACAGGTCGGCTACCGGCAGGCGCGACACCTTGAGCAGACGCAGGCCAACGCCCAGCAGGAGCACGCCCCCCGTCGCGGTGATCGATGCGATCGCGGAGGCGGCCAGCACCGACCCGACAAGGGCGCCGAGCACGGTGAACAGCCCCTGGACGATGCCGACGGCCAAGGCAGAGAAGGCCACGCCCCAACCGAGCGAGGCGGCGAACGCGATGGATGCGAAGCCGTCCAGCACGGACTTCAGG
>JAYNIC010000152.1:4615-5797 GCA_038108715.1 Candidatus Nanopelagicales bacterium
CCTCGGCCGAGTCCGTCGGACAACGATCCGAGGATGGCGAGTGGGCCGATGCAGAACAGCAGGGACGCATCAACGAATCCTTCGATGAAGCGCGCCCGGGCGGCGCTACCTTCGGCTCGCCCGACCTTCGACTGCAACCAACCACCGAAACGTTCGACTTTGTCCTCGATGTGCAGCAGCGAACCGACGACGCCCCCGATCACGACCGACCCCAAGACGATGAGGACCGGCGTGGATGCGCCAACATCGGCGATCCAGTCCGCATCGAGCAGCGCGACGATATTGAGCGCGGCTACGACCAGGGTGATGAGGCCGAGTGCCTGAGTGATGAGATCGCGAGTGCGCTCGGGCAGGCGACCACCAACCAGCACGCCGACGGCAGAGCCGACCACGATCGCTGCCATGTTGAGCAGCGTGCCGAGTCCGATCACCTCATGAACTCCATCTGGCCAGAGGGCCCGATCCTGTGATGCGCGCCGTCACTCCCGCTCCGCGGGAGAATGGTTGGATTAGTAGTACGGCTTGTCGGTCTCGATCTGCAAGGTCCACGCGTTGATACCGCCGCCCACATGGATCGCATCGGCGAAGCCCGCGCCCTTGAGCACGGCGAGCACCTCGGCCGACCGCCCACCGACCTTGCAGAACACCACGATCGGCTTGTCCTGGGGCATCTTCTCCAGCGCCGAACCATCGAGGAACTCACCCTTGGGGATGAACGCCTCATCGGCATCGATCGTGACGATCTCCCACTCGATCGGCTCGCGAACGTCGATGAGCGCGAAGTCACGCTCGCCCCGGGCTCGCTCGTCGATCATCTGCTTCAGATCCTGGACCGAAATGGTGCTGTCCTTGATTGCATCAGCCGCCTCATCGGAGATCGTCCCGCAGAACGCGTCGTAGTCGATCAGCTCGGTGACGGTGGCGTTGGGTCCGCAGACCGCGCAGTTCGGATCCTTGCGGATCTTCACCTCGCGGTACTCCATCTCCAGTGCGTCGTACACCTTGAGCCGGCCGAGCAGCGGATCCCCGATCCCGGTGATGAGCTTGATGGCCTCGGTCACCTGGATGGATCCGATGGAGGCGCACAGCACGCCAAGTACGCCGCCCTCGGCGCAGGACGGCACCATGCCGGGCGGTGGGGGTTCGGGGTAGAGGCAGCGATAGCAGGGGCCGTGCTCTGAC
>JAYNIC010000153.1:0-4218 GCA_038108715.1 Candidatus Nanopelagicales bacterium
CGACCTGTGCAATGGCCATCACATTACGGGCGCCTTGTGCCGCGACGCAGCCCGACAAAACAGGATGCTGTCCCATGTACGGTTGACCTGATTCCGTGGGCCTGCATGCTGATCATGCGGTACAGATACGTCATGGCCCCGACCCGCCACACGGTCCGCGGAACGCCCGATGAGGTCCTCCAGGCCCTCTGGGACGTTCTGGGGGAGCGAGGTTACGACGTCACGCGCCCTGCGCAGTGGACGCTGTAGGCTGTCCGGGGGAGTGTGGGCCGCAACATCTTGCTGGGCGGATTTGCGCAGCGCATGGACCTGCGATTCGACCTGTACGCCGACCCCGTCTCGGGGGTGATCGTCGACGCGGGAGTTCGGGAGCAGACAAGTGCCTTGGTCATGGGCGGAGCTGTAGGTGCGATGAAGACATCCAACGAAATATCCGCCGTCATGGCCGCCGTGCATGTGCACCTCGACGCACCGAGTTCACCCGACGCCTAGCCCGATAAAGGGTGATCCACTTCACCTCAGAGGTCACGAGGAGATAACCGTCCGCCGTCCTATGTCGCGTTCGCGTCGCAGTATGCGGTGCACCCCTCCTGCGATGGGATGCAACTACAACAAACGCAGATACGTTCATGTCTCACGCGTGACTTCGAATTGCGCACGTAAGAGTTGAGTAAGCACCTAAGTGAAGGGGATTGATAGTGGGACGACGTATGTGGACGTGGATGGCCGTCGCTGGCGCATCCGCAATGGTTCTCGCCGCGTGTGGCGGGTCGAGCGACTCAGGTGACTCGAGTTCTTCCGGGTCCGAGGGGGGTTCGACCGTTACCGACACCTACCGGCTTGATGGCATCAACGTGGCCGTGGGCTCCAAGGACTTCGATGAGCAGCTCATCCTGGGCCAGATGATGGTTCAGTCGTTCGGCGCGGCGGGAGCAACGGTTGATGACAAGGTCAACCTCGGCGGCACAGCCGTTGCCCGGTCAGCCTTGGAGTCCGGCGAGATCGATGTCTACATGGAGTACAACGGAACGGGCTGGACCGTACATCTGGGTCAGGAGGACCCGAGCTTCGACTCCGTCGAGTTGACGAATGGCGTGGCGGAGATGGATCTGGAGAAGAACAACATCATCTGGATCGGTCGCTCGCCGTTCAATAACACGTACGGCTTCGCCTCGAGCCCTGCGGCGACTGAGGCCAACGGCGGTCCGTTCACCCTGCAGACGATGATGGAATACGTCCGCGACAACCCAGATGCCGTGGTCTGCATGGAGTCGGAGTTCCCCGATCGTCCCGACGGCCTGATCCTCACCGAGGAAGCCACCGGGATTTCCCTGCCGGACGGCCAGGCGAAGATCTTGGACACGGGCGTGATCTACACCGAGACCGCCAACAACAACTGCACCTTCGGTGAGGTCTTCACCACCGACGGCCGCATTCCGGCTCTGGGGCTTGCCCTCGTGGAAGATCCGGGCGTCAACATCGTCTACAACGTCTCCGCCACGATCCGCAAGGAGAAGTTCGATGAGGCACCCGAGTCATTCCAGGGGATCGTCGACGCGATCCTGGCGCCGCTGAGCAACGAGAAGATGGCCCAGCTCAACGCTGAGGTCTCCGCAGACGGCCAGGAGCCGTCCGTGGTCGCGAAGAACTACCTGGTCGAGCAGGGGATCATCGCCGGCTAGTGCCTGTTAGGGGTGGCGCGCTTCGGTGCGCCACCCCTAACGGTGCCGGCATCGGCCCACATCGACATGGACGGCATCACTAGTTGGTTCGAGTACCTCAACGAGCGATGGGACCTTGTCTTCACCGCCCTCGGAGAGACGCTCGTCTACGTGGTGACAGTGACACTGGCCGCGGGTTTGCTCGCGGTCGTCGTTGGAGTGGCGACCCGCCATCACGCCTTCGGCAAGGAACTCTCCCTGGCCATCGCCTCGGTGTTTCTTACCATCCCGTCGCTCGCCCTCTTCACGATCTTCATTCCGCTCGTGGGACTCGGCTTCGTCCCGTCCTTTATTGCACTTTTCCTCTATGCCATCCTGCCGATCCTGCGCAACACGACCGCCGGACTCGACGCGGTCGATTCCAGCGTCTTGGAGTCCGCTCGGGGTATGGGCTTGACCCCACGTCAAACGCTCATGCAGGTTCAGCTCCCGCTTGCATGGCCTGTGATGCTCGCCGGTATTCGCGTCTCCGCGCTGCTGACCGTGGGCATCTCCGCCATCGCCACGCTTGTGGCCGGGGGCGGTCTTGGCGACTTCATCAAAAGCGGCCTCGCCCGACTCCCGCTTCCCAATTCCCTTGAGGCCATCTGGACCGGCGTGATCTTGTCGGTATTGCTGGCGTTGGCCATCGATGGCGCCTTGCTTGTCCTCGGCCGGGTCACCACGCCGTCGGGGATTCGCGGCAAGGCGAAGGCCGCATGAACGCGAAAGGATCCGAAGTGTCAGAACCGCAGATCCGGCTCGAGCACGTGACGAAGCAATACCACGGTGTCGATCAACCTGCCGTGCGCGACCTGACCCTCGACGTCCAACCGGGCGAGATCCTTGTCCTGGTGGGTCCCTCGGGCTGCGGCAAAAGCACCACGCTGCGACTGATCAACCGAATGATCGAACCGACAGCCGGGCGCATCTTTTATGAGGGTGACGACGTCACCAAGGTCGACCCGAACGCGTTGCGGCGACGAATCGGCTACGTCATCCAGCAGGTTGGGCTCTTCCCGCACCGGACCATCGCCGAGAACGTCGCGACCGTGCCCAAGCTCCTGAGGTGGCCAAAGAAACGCATCAAGGAGCGGGTGGACGAGTTGCTCGAACTCGTCTCCATGGACCCCTCGATCTATCGGGATCGCTACCCCAACGAATTGTCCGGTGGTCAAGCACAGCGAGTCGGCGTCGCGCGCGCCCTCGGCGCGGATCCTGATGTTCTGCTCATGGACGAGCCCTTTGGGGCTATCGACCCGATCACCCGTGACCGCCTGCAGAACGAGTTCCTCCGACTGCAGAGTGAACTGCGCAAGACCATCGTCTTCGTCACCCATGACATCGACGAAGCAGTCAAGATGGGCGATCGAATTGCGATTCTGCGCGAAGGCTCCGAGATAGCCCAGCTCGAGCGCCCCGAGGTGATCCTCACCGAACCGGCTGACGAGTTCGTTGAAAACTTCCTGGGCTCGGGTGCGGTGCTGAAGACCCTTACTCTTCGCCGCGTGCGAGACATCGATCTCGCGCCGATGGTGACGCTGCGCAAGCCGGTCCATCGAGGCCAGGCCCTGCAGGCCATGTCCGACGCTGGACTTAATTCAGCCGTGCTGCTCGACGAGGATGAGCGTCCCTTGCGCTGGATCGACGAGCGGGCGTTGAACTCCTCCGAGCGGGGGATCGAGTCCGCGGGTCGGCCGATTACTGTCCAGGTGCAACCAGAGGACACGCTGCAAGATGCGCTGTCGGCGATGCTCACGACGTCAAGCGGTATGGCTGTCGTGGTGGACGCCCGGGGCCGCTACCTCGGAGGCTGCACGATTGAGAGTTTGGCAGCGCTCCTGCTCACGTCCGGTAACGGAGCCGCATTGTCATGACGTCCCTTGCGTTGTCTGCCAAACCCAACAGGCGCAGCCGGCTCACGTCCTGGGGGTCCGAGCAGCTGGACCTGATCGTGACACCCGTGCTTGCACTGGCGTTGACCGTGCTCTTGCTCACCGTCTGGTTCTACTCCGAATTCGACGATACGACAGCGCGGATCCTCGATCCGAGTCAGTTGGCCCGGCAGGCCTACCAGCAGCTCTACCTGGCCTTCTTCTCCACGCTGTTGGTCATTGTGGTCGCTGTACCCGTCGGCATCCTGGTCACGCGGGAGAACTTCCCGCGGATCAAGGACGGCATGGTGACGATCCTGGGGCTGGGACAGGCGATTCCGGCATACGGCCTGATCGTGCTCTTCTTCGTGTGGCTCGGCGCCGGGGCCTTCACCGTGATCGTGGCCCTGGCGACCTTCGCCCTGCTTCCCGTCCTGCGCAACACCATCGTGGGACTGGAACAGGTCGACCACTCCGTCATTGAGGCGGGCAAGGGCATGGGTATGACCGGCTGGCAGCGACTGACCGGAGTGGAGTTGCCGCTTGCGGTGCCCGTCATTGTCGCCGGCATACGCACGGCCGTGGTCATCAACGTGGGCATGGCGACGCTGGCCTTCCTCATCGGTGGCGGAGGACTAGGGGAG
>JAYNIC010000153.1:4260-5777 GCA_038108715.1 Candidatus Nanopelagicales bacterium
TCGTGGGGGCAGCGCTGGTAGCGCTCATTGCCTTGCTCTTCGACTTCGTTGGCGGCCTCGCCCAGCGTTACCTCCGCCCCAAGGGAGTGTGATCGCGCCGACGCCACATGGTCGCTCGCGGCATCGCGGTCGCGATGAGCCGCCCATACACTGTCGCTTGTGTATGACGTCGCGCTCACTATCGCCGCCTGTGTCCGATCGGGAACTCGAGCCGACGTCGCCTGGATGCTGTCGCCACATGCCTCGGAGGAGGCACTTGCGCTGACTCCGGGCGGCGGCCGTATCGGCGTTTTGGCCTCGGGGGCGTTCGACGGAGTCCTGGCAGATGTCGCCGCACGGCAACTGCCCGAGGGACGCCTCGTCCAGCATGAGGTGACCGAGGTCGAGGCAGCGCTGAGCGGGTTGCCCGCGGGCAGTTGGGCCGAGTTCCTCGTGGTTCCGGCGGACCTGTTCCCCCAGGACCTGTGGCCGCACCTGCTACAACGGGACTCGGTGGAGATCACGTGCCACCTTGAGGGCGACGTGGTGAACCGGGTGGACGTTGCTACGGCCGAATCGGGTGGAGACGTGTCGGTTGTCCGTGAGGCGGATCAAGTCGTGACATCACTGTCACCCACGACTCGACTCGTCGTTGCCGGACGGGGCCCCATGGCAGAGGCGCTCATCCGGCAGGGCGAACTCCTGGGCTGGAAGGTCGCCTACGATGCCCGGCCGGAGGTGGTCACCGGATTGGCGGCGACGCTGAGCCCCCTGGATGCCATCGTGGTGATGGGGCACGACGTGGAGGCCTCGAGCCGCTGCCTCATGGCGGCGCTGGACAGCGACAGCGGGTATGTCGGCGCTCTCGGGTCGAGGGATATGCAACGGGCGCGCGCTGACTGGCTCAGCTATCGCGATGTGACTGACCTCGGGCGTGTCCACGGACCGGCCGGCCTCGACATCGGGGGCAGGGCCCCCGCCGAGGTCGCCGTCGCCATCGCCGCCGAGATCATCGCCACGCTCGCCCGCTAGCCCCTCGGTGCCCCCTTCCCGAGGGTTGGGGATGGCCCCACGTTGCCCTCATAATGGCCATTTGGAAATTTGGGCTTGCACAACCTTTGAACAGGAGTAGTTTGCACGAATCGCTCCTAGTCCCCGAGGGGGTTCGCATGGCAGTTGAGTCCAGCGGTCACGAACGAGGCAATCCGCGGCTGTATGCCCTGATTGAGAACTCGCCGAAGACCGGATCCAGCCCCACGATTTGGGCCTGGCCGCAGATCATCGACTACCTCAAGGTTGCCGGTCAGCCGGTCCAGGGCCCCTGGCCCCCGCACCAGGAGCCGCGCCCCGATCCAGACGCCGACTCGATGCCCGTCGCGGTACGCGACACCCAGGGCTGAGACCGAGAGGACCCCTATGTACCCATCACGGTTCGCCTACGACTCGCCCACGACGGTCGCCGAAGCCATCGCCATCCTCGACCGCAGCGGCGGCGAGGCCAAGGTCCTGGCAGGTGGCCAGAGTCTGGTGCCGATGCG
>JAYNIC010000154.1:0-5767 GCA_038108715.1 Candidatus Nanopelagicales bacterium
GCGATGTCGTCATCGTCCGCTACGAGGGCCCGAAGGGCGGCCCCGGCATGCGCGAGATGCTCGCCATCACCGGAGCCATCAAGGGTGCCGGACTTGGCAAGGAGACCCTGCTCATCACCGACGGCCGCTTCTCCGGCGGGAGTACCGGGCTCTGCGTCGGTCACGTGTCGCCCGAGGCCACCGACGGCGGCCCGATCGGGCTAGTGCGCGAGGGGGATCGGATCCGCATCGATATCGGGGCCCGGACCCTGGACCTGTTGGTGGACGAAGAGGAGTTGGTCCGTCGTCGGGCCACGTTCGTGCCGCTGCCGCCGCGATATGACCGGGGCGTGCTGGCCAAGTACGCCCGACTCGTGGGCTCGGCGAGCCGCGGGGCCGTCTGCGACTAGGTCGGTTCTGGGCCTTAGGAGTGCCTCGCATTTCGGTGCATGAGGGACTCCTGGTCGGTGCGCATGTGCGCGAACTCCGGAATGTCGGCCCACTGTAGAGCCACGAACAGCGAGGCGCCCGGCGCCATCACATCTCCATGGATGTCGGCCAGGTCGACGCAGAGGTCCACGACGAGGAAGGCCTCTCCGCCTTCGGGGCCGAGGGCATAGGACGGTGGCATCCAGGTGCCCGCCGAAGACTCCTCGGCCAGCAGGATGCGGTTGATACACGGCAGTTCGGTGGGCTGCGCCAGGACCAATGACCCGATGTTGCCCTCGGGGTCGACGACCTCGTACATGCTGTTCCCCGTCCCCTCAATCGGACGGATCCCTGAGAGGAACGATGTGCCTCCGTACGACGCAAACCGCCCGTCATTGGGGAAGTAGATGCGGGTGCCGGTCGTGCTAGCGCCTACTTCGGCACTGCGCCACTGCGGACCGAACGTCAAGGTCTCATGCAGTTGGCTCGCGGCTTCCTGCGGTGTCGTCGCCCCTTGGGCCTGGGTAAGGGCGACATCAATGGCTCGGGTCAGCGCTTGATGGACGTCATAGAACCCCTGCAGATCGGTCCCTGGGTCAGGGAACTCCAGCTTGCCGTCGTCATTGCGCAGCGAGGGCATCAGTTCCATGAGTGCCTCGGGAGAGCAGAAGGCTGAAGCGGCATCCCCCGCATCGCCTTGCGAAGGGGCGAGCGAGCAGGAACTCAGGGTCGCGACCAGGGCCAGGACTCCGGCGAGGGCGGGCAAGGTCTTGTGCATGGGCGCCTCCGTAAATTGCCTGGACACTAGCGAAGGCAACTCGATTACGGGGCCTGGTAGCGCAATGTGGCTCGGCCCGCTACCATCTTTCGCATGCATCAGGTCATCGTCGTAGGCAGGCGCGCGGGCTAACCCGGCACCTGTCGCCACGGCGACCCGCGCGCACCCTCCGAGCCCCCCAGGGCCGGGGGGTTTCGTGTTGAAGGGGCCCATAGGAGACCATGGTCCCCGCGAAAGAAGTGGAGTGAGGCAGCAATGAGCACTAGCCCCGAGCAGATCACGGGCGCCCAAAGCCTGATCCGGTCGATGGAGTACGCCGGGGTCGATGCGGTCTTCGGCATCCCGGGCGGAGCCATCCTCCCGGCCTACGACCCCCTCATGGACTCCACCAAGGTCCGCCACATCCTCGTCCGGCACGAGCAGGCCGCGGGCCACGCGGCCGAGGGCTACGCCGCGGCCACTGGTCGTGTGGGTGTCTGCATGGCGACCTCGGGGCCGGGGGCCACCAACCTGGTTACCCCGATCGCTGATGCGCACATGGACTCGGTGCCGATGGTTGCCATCACCGGCCAGGTGCCCAGTTCGGCGATCGGCACGGATGCCTTCCAGGAAGCGGACATCCGCGGCATCACGATGCCGATCACCAAGCACAACTACCTCGTCACCGATCCCGACGAGATCCCGCGCGCCATCGCCGAGGCCTTCTATCTCGCGAGCTCGGGCCGCCCCGGCCCGGTTCTTGTCGATGTGTCCAAGGACGCGCTGCAGGCCATGACAACCTTCGAGTGGCCCACGGACATCTCCCTGCCCGGCTACCACCCGGTCACCAAGCCGCACTCCAAGCAGGTGCGCGAGGCGGCTCGCCTCATCCTTGAGTCCCGCCAGCCGGTGCTCTACGTCGGGGGAGGCGTGATTCGCGCCAACGCCTCGGCCCAGCTTCGGGAACTCGCTGAGCTCACCGGGCTGCCGGTTGTCACCACGCTCATGGCGCGCGGGGCCTTCCCTGACAGTCACCCGCAGCACATGGGCATGCCTGGGATGCATGGCAGTGTCGGGGCTGTGGGGGCGCTGCAGAAGGCTGACCTGCTCGTCACGCTCGGTGCCCGCTTCGACGACCGAGTCACCGGCAAGCTGTCCACGTTCGCCCCGGGCGCGACCGTGATCCACGCCGACATCGATCCGGCGGAGATCGGCAAGAACCGCCACGCGGATGTGCCAATCGTCGGCGACGTCGGCGTGGTCATGAGCGAACTCATCAGTGCCCTGCGCGAGGAGATGGCGGCCGGTCGCCAGGGCGATTACGAGGCGTGGTGGGCGCAGCTCAACCGCTGGCGCGACACCTACCCGCTCGGCTACGACCTGCCCGACGACGGCAGCCTGTCGCCGCAGTACGTCATCGAGCGGCTGGGCGCCCTCAGCGGTCCGGACGCGATCATGGCGGCGGGTGTCGGCCAGCACCAGATGTGGGGTGCGCAGTTCGTCAAGTACGAGAAACCGCGCACCTGGCTCAACTCCGGCGGCCTGGGCACCATGGGCTTCGCCGTCCCCGCGGCGATGGGGGCCAAGGTAGGTATGCCGGAATCGGTCGTGTGGGCGATCGACGGCGACGGCTGCTTCCAGATGACCAATCAGGAACTCGTCACCTGTGCGATCAACGACATCCCGATCAAGGTCGCCCTCATCAACAATTCCAGCCTCGGCATGGTGCGCCAGTGGCAGACGCTTTTCTACAACGAGCGCTACTCGCAGACTGACCTGCATAGCCACCGCATCCCTGACTTCGTGAAGTTGGCAGACGCATACGGCTGCCACGGCCTGCGCTGCGAGACGCCGGAGGAGGTCGACGCCGTCATCGAGAAGGCGCTGTCGATCAACGACGCCCCGGTCGTCATCGACTTCGTCGTCCACCGCGACGCTATGGTCTGGCCGATGGTCGCGGCGGGGACGAGCAACGACGACATCATGGTGGCGCGCGAGATGGCGCCCTCCTGGGACACGGAGGAGTGAGATGACACGCCATACGCTGTCGGTCCTCGTCGAGGACAAGCCCGGCGTGCTCGCCCGGGTCGCGAGCCTGTTCTCCCGGCGTGGTTTCAACATCGAGTCGCTCGCGGTGGGCCCCACGGAGGTCCCCGAGGTCTCGCGCATGACGATTGTCGTGAGCGTGGAGGGCCTACCACTCGAGCAGGTCACCAAGCAGCTCAACAAGCTCGTCAATGTCCTGAAGATCGTGGAGCTCGACGAGGACTCGTCGGTCCAGCGCGCCATCGCCTTGGTGAAGGTCAAGGCCGACGCGGGACAGCGCTCCAGCATCCTCGAGGTCGTCCAACTCTTCCGCGCGAAGGTCGTCGATGTCGCCCTCGATGCCGTCACGATCGAGGTGACCGGCAATGACGACAAGATCGAGGCCCTGTTGAAGTTGCTCGAGCCTTACGGCATCAAGGAACTCGTCAAGTCCGGCGTCATCGCGGCCAGTCGCGGTGGCCGCTCGATCACCGACCGCGTTTTGCGTGCGGCCGACCGCACCGCCTAGGAGTTCATCCGCCCCGATAGTCTCTGCCCTGCCCAACGACAAAGGAGTTATCCCGTGGCCGAGTTGTTCTACGACGCTGATGCCGATCTGTCCATCATTCAGAACCGGGTGGTGGCCATCCTCGGATACGGCAGCCAGGGCCACGCGCACTCCCTCAGCCTGCGCGACAGCGGAGTCGATGTTCGCGTCGGCCTGCCCGAGGGCTCCAAGAGCCGCGCCAAGGCCGAGGAGGAGGGCCTGCGTGTCGTTGACCCGGCCACCGCAGCCGCCGAGGCCGACCTGATCATGATGACGGTGCCGGACCCCGTACAGAAGAAGCTGTACGCCGAGGCCGTTGCTCCGAATCTGCAGGAGGGCGACGCGCTGTTTTTCGCGCACGGTTTCAATATCCGCTTCGGCTATGTCACCCCGCCGGATTTCGTGGACGTCTGCATGGTGGCACCCAAGGGTCCCGGCCACCTCGTGCGCCGCGAGTACGTCGCAGGCCGCGGCGTGCCCGCCATTGTCGCGGTGGAGCAGGACGCCACGGGGGAAGCCTGGCCGTTGGCTCTTTCGTACGCCAAGGCAATCGGTGCGCTACGGGCCGGTGGCATCAAGACCACGTTCACCGAGGAGACCGAGACGGACCTTTTCGGCGAGCAGGCCGTGCTGTGCGGCGGCGCCTCACAGCTGGTGATGTACGGCTTCGAGACCCTCATCGAGGCCGGATACCAGCCCGAGGTGGCCTACTTTGAATGTCTGCACGAGCTCAAGCTCATCGTCGACCTCATGTACGAAGGCGGCATTGCCAAACAGCGCTGGAGCGTCTCGGACACTGCCGAGTACGGCGACTACGTGTCCGGGCCGCGGGTGATTGATCCGAGCGTCAAGGACAACATGCGTGCGGTGCTCGCCGATATCCAAAATGGCACGTTCGCCGAGCGCTTCATGAACGACCAGGACGCTGGGGGGCCGGAGTTCAAGGCGATGCGCGCCAAGGCTGAGCAGCACCCGATCGAGGAGACCGGGCGCAAACTGCGCGGCCTGATGAGCTGGATCGACTCAGGCGACGACGACTACGTCGAGGGAACCGCCGCCCGCTAGACCACAGACTGTGGGCCGTTTCTCCCACGGAGTTGCTTCGGTCACCGGGCCTCTCAACCGGGTGAACCGCTGCGCAGGTGCGCCGGGGACCGATCTCCGCGAGGATCAATGCGTGCCACCGGAGCCGAAGACCTGTCAGCGCTGTGGACGCACCATGCATTGGCGCAAATCTTGGGCGCGCAATTGGGATGAGGTTCGTTACTGCTCGGATGCCTGCCGCCGGAGCAAGCTGACCGCGGTCGACCGTGAACTTGAGGCAGCCATCCTCGATCTGCTCGACTCCCGGCCGGGCACCATCTGTCCGAGCGAAGCCGCTCGTCAGGTCGCCACCCGACGCCCGCCCGCCAACAGCGCAGGCGACACCACGGCGAGCGCCGACGACGACTGGCGCGACCTCATGGAACCAGCCCGCCAGGCGGCCCGCCGGCTCGTCGCCCGGGACGAGGTCGAGATCACCCAGGGCGGCCGTGTGGCGGACCCGAGCACGGCGAAGGGCCCGATTCGCATCCGCCGAGTACGCCGTGGCTGACCTGCCCACGCCGGAGACCGGTGGTGAGATCGAGTGGGTGGCGACCCACCTCGCCGACCTGGTCCGACCGGGCGACACCGTCACCCCCAGCGGTTCTCACCGTGGTGGGCAGTCGGCCGCCGATGTCGCCCTTGCGGCGTACAACGTGCGTGGATACGCCGATCGCCGTAATGAGGTCTGGCCCGCCGATCGACGCGGCGCTTCGGCCCTTTCACCGTATATCCGGCACGGTCTGCTGAGCCTGTCGCGCGTGTGGGCCCACGTCGGCGGCGGACCGAGCCGCGATGTGTCGACCTTCCGGGATGAACTGCTGTGGCAGGAATACGCCCGGCACCTGTATGCGCGGCTAGGAGAGTCGACCAGGCGAAGTTTGCGTTTCTCGGTGCAGGAGCGTGGGCCCGCGTACTCGTGGCCCACGCCGATGTCCTGCACCACT
>JAYNIC010000155.1:0-5732 GCA_038108715.1 Candidatus Nanopelagicales bacterium
CGGCGAGATGGCCCCGAGCAACCCCTGGCGCGCTCAGACACTTGATTGGCAGACCGCCACCCCGGTTCCGCTCGATAACTTCCCGGTGCTTCCGGTGGTCAAGGGACTCCCCTACGACTACGGCGTGCCTGACCCACTGGCACCGGACAAGGTCGAGGCTAGGTTGCAAGAAGAGTATGAGAAAGCGGGGACGCCATGAGTTCGCCCGTGCTGTCCCCCACCACCGGCGAGCCGGTCTCCGTCGTTGGGCGTCGCAACCGAATCGGCCTGATCTTCCTCATCGTCGTCGACTTCGCCGGCACGATGGCGCTGATCGTCAGCTACTGCTACCTGTGGTCCCTCAACGTCAACAACGGCTGGGCGCCGAACACCCCGAGCCTGAACAGCAATAACGACGTCAAGGGCCGCTCGCCGCTGCCGTGGGCTGATGACTGGCCTTTCTGGGCCATTCTCGGACTCACGGTGCTCGCCACCGTCGTTCTCTGGATCGGTATCCGCAGTCTGCGGTCTGGCAACCGCGGGGGGCTAGTTGCCGCATCCACCATGGCACTGCTCATCACCCTCGCGACCATCGCGATGCAGTGGTGGCAGATGGCGACTTTCCCATTTGGGGTCGAAAACGGCTCCTATGCGTCGGCCGTCTTCCTGCTCACCGGGTCGAACATGTTCAACCTGCTGATCTCGGCGTTCGTCCTGCTCGGAATTGCCAACCGTTCTCGTGAGGGTCTGATCGCCACGGACAACCCGTGGCAGGCGCGGCTCGCGGGCTACTGGATGGTGTGGATCTGCGCGGCGATCCTGCTCGGGGCGCTATGCACGACCTTCTTGAAGGAGAGCTCGAATCCGACGCCGGAGAACTTCGGCAACTTCAGCCTGTTCAACCCGGACAAGCCGACGCCGAGCCCGTCTCCCTCGCCGTCAGCGAGTCCCTCGCCTTCTGCGTCCTAGTGTCTGCATCGGTGTAGTGTCCGGCCTCGCTCGTCGCCCCGCTGCGGGGCTTCTCGTCGGGATCCCGATCCTGTTGGTGGTGTTGGCCACCCTGGACGCCCTGCGTGAGTCCGGAGTCGTCGGTCTGCCGGTCGTGCCATGGCAGACCCTGTGGGGCCTGCCGCTGGATCGATGGATCCGCGACATCGCCGCCACGTTGACGCTGGGTTTTCTCATCGTGGGTGGCCTGCTGCTGGGGCGGCCGATCCCAAGACTTCTCGGAGCGGCCTCGCTGTCAGCCCTGGTGTGGCTGGCTTCCCTGCTCGCCATGGTGCCGCTGACGATCTCGGAACTTCTCGGCCGCCCACTGCCGGACTCCCTCGATCTCACCATCGTCTCGTCACTGCTTCTGACCGACTTGGGCACGATCCTGGCCGCGCAAATCGGTCTCGTGGCTCTCGTGGCCGCTCTCGGCTGGGCCGTCCTCGGTCGCGTCACCGCGATCATCGTGCTCGTCCTCGCACTGATTCCCGCGGCACTTCCAGCTCTGACGGGACATTCGGGTCTTGGGGGCGGCCACACTGCCGCAACAATCTCCCTCGCTCTGCACCTGCTCGCCGTCGGAGTGTGGGTCGGTGGACTCGTCGCTGTCTGCCGCTATCTGATGATGAACCCACCCGATGCCGATGTCGCTATCCGACGATTCAGCCTGCTTGCGCTCATCGCGGTTCTGATCTTGGCCGAGAGCGGACTGCTCAACGCCTCCCTGCGCATGGACGGTTTCGCGTCGCTCATCACCTCGCCGTACGGCGCACTGATCCTGGCCAAGGCAGTGATCCTTGCCGCGCTCATCGTGCTGGGCTGGCGGCAGCGGCAACGTGCCGTCCCGCTGGCGGGGGAGGTGAATGGCTGCATGCTAGTCCTGCGATTGGCCACGTTCGAGATTCTTCTCATGGGGGTGGCGCTCGGGCTCTCGATCGCCCTGTCGCGCACGGCCCCACCGGCCGGTGCCATCGCGGGCGATCGCATCACCGCTTCCGCGCTTGGCTTGCTCGCGCTCGCGGCACCCCTGGTGCTCGTGTGGGCCGGGGGTCGCCCACACCGCCTGCGTCGAGTGACGGCTGCCTACCCGGAGCCGTTTGCGATTGCGCTGCTCGTGACCGCTGTCGTCCTGGCCGACGTCGTGCCGACCGGCTTCCTCGGCATCGGTCTTGCTGCGATCCTCGCCAGTGCCGTGTTGGTCCTCGTGGGCTGGCTCTTCGCCATGGCGGCCATCGGTCCGCGGGGAGTCCCCGCCGTGATCATCGTGATGGTGATGTGGCCGGGGGCACTGTGGTGGGCCCAGCGTTCGGAGCCGACCGAGACAGGTTGGCAGGTGCTCCTGGCTGTGGCCCTTGCCGAGATCTGCCTTGTACTGCTCCTCATATTCCGGCGTTCGCTTCAGCAATCACGGTCGTCGTACGACACTGAGGGTCAGGACCGATCGGAGGTGGACGCGTGAGCAGTGAGAACAGCCGCAAGATCAAAGACGCGCTCACCCTGCATCTGCCGCTGGTCATCGTCCTCGCGCTGTGCACGGTCGCTACGGTGATCGAGTACGGACGCGCGCAGGAGGGTGTTGGCCGTGCGTGGGCCTACACCTTCCAGTGGCCGATCATCGGGCTCTTTGCCATCGTCATCTGGAACCGCTACCGCAAGCACGGCAGCCTCACCCGCTGGTTCACCGACCGCTACCGCAACCGCATCGCGGCGTTCGCCGCGGAGGCGGAGGCTGCTGAGGCAGTCAAGAAGCCGGAGCCCGTAGACCCGGACGAGCAGGCCTGGGCCGAGTACGTCGCCGACCTACGCCGCCGCGATGAGCACGGTCAGTAGCGCTTCTTTCGTCACTTCGCCGGGCTAAGCCCCGCAAACTGACGAAAGAACGGTCCGGTGCCCCCACGCCACGAGGGAAAGTGACCGAATCGGCGGAAGCCGCTAACCTTCTGCGGGCCCATCCGGGGCCAGGGGGAAGCACTCCCGCCCTACTTCGAGGTGATTCACATGCCCGCGATCGTGCTGCTTGGCGCCCAGTGGGGCGATGAGGGCAAGGGCAAGGCGACCGATCTGCTCGGCGGCCGCGTCGACTATGTCGTGCGCTACCAGGGTGGCAACAACGCCGGGCACACCGTCGTCATCGGCGATGCGAAGTACGCCCTGCACCTGCTGCCCAGTGGCATCCTCTCCCCGGACGTCATCCCGGTGATCGGAAACGGCGTCGTCATTGACCCCGCCGTGCTCATGGAGGAGATGGCCGGTCTCGAGGCACGCGATGTCGACACCTCCCGCCTGCTCATCAGCGCGAGCGCACACCTCATTACGCCGTACCACGTCACCTTGGACAAGGTGAACGAGCGATTCCTCGGCAAGGCCAAGATCGGCACGACCGGTCGCGGCATCGGCCCGACGTACATGGACAAGATCGCCCGCATCGGCATCCGCGTGCAGGACCTCTTCGATCCATCAATCCTTCGGCAGAAGGTCGAGTCGGCACTCGATCAAAAGAACCAGGTCCTGGTGAAGGTCTACAACCGCCGCGAACTCGACGTGGACGCCATCACCGATGCTCTCCTGGAGTACGCCGAGCCGCTGCGTCCGCATGTCGCCGACACCGCGCTGGTCCTCAACAACGCGCTCGACGCCGGGCAGACCGTGCTTCTCGAAGGTGGGCAGGGCACGTTGCTCGACGTCGATCACGGCACCTATCCCTTTGTGACGTCGTCGAATCCGACCGCGGGTGGCGCCTGCACCGGCAGCGGTATTGGCCCGACGCGCATCAGCCGAGTCATCGGCATCCTCAAGGCCTACACGACGCGCGTGGGCTCCGGACCCTTCCCGACCGAGCTGCTCGATGAGTGGGGCGAGCGCCTGCGCACGGTCGGTGGCGAGGTCGGCGTCACCACCGGCCGCAACCGCCGCTGTGGCTGGTTCGATGCGCCGATCGCTCGCTACGCCTCGCGCGTCAACGGCCTGACCGACATCTTCCTCACCAAACTGGACGTGCTCACCGGCATCGAGAGCATCCCCGTGTGCGTGGCCTACGACGTGGACGGTGAGGTGGTCGATGAGCTGCCCATGACGCAGACCGGCTTCCATCACGCCAGGCCCGTCTACGAGATGTTGCCCGGCTGGAGTGAGGACATCTCTGCTGCCCGCAGTGTCGACGATCTCCCGCCCAACGCGAAGGCCTACGTCCAGTTCCTGCAGGACGTGTCAGGTGCTCCCATCAGCGCCATCGGTGTCGGGCAGGACCGCAACGCCACCATCGTCGTGCGCGAGCTGCTCGACTGATCGTCCTGCTCTCCGCGCCGCCAGGCGGGGCTGCCCCCAGCGGATCCAGCCCCAGTACCAGAGGGCGGTAAGCCCGTAGTCATAGAGGAACAGCAGCATGATCGATGGACCGCTGATTCCGACCGGCTCAAGTTCATCAAACACTCGGTCGTAGTCCTCGATTGGCCGAACGCCGCCGCCAAGGATGACGACGGCGATGAGCGCAATCGGCAGGACCTTCGCCAGTTCATGGGCGGGCCCGGGAGCGATGAAGACGAGAGTACGGACCGCGATGATCAGCGCTATGGGCAGCAGAAGTAGTTGCGTGGCGTTGAAGGTGTTGTCGCTCAAGAGCAGGACCGTGGTGAAGAAGAACCACCACAGACCGACCAGTAGAGGCGTGACGATGACGTACGTAATGACACTTCGACGTATCGCTCGCGGTCCGGCGGGAGTCGGAGTCAGGGCGAGGAGTGGTCGGTCCATGGATCGGTACACCGCATAGGCCACCACCGCGGCGGCGCCGATGAGAACGGCCCAGGACACCAGCATCCCCAGTGTGATCTCGGAAACATCGACGGTGTCCATCAACGCATCGTAGGGCGCTGCCACACTGACCCCGTGACGATTCCCGCGGACTCCCGACCCAATGACAGCGTGTGGCCGCAGGCGGAATGGCCGCCGCCCCATGAATTGTTCGGCGACCACGTGCGCCTCAGTCAATTTGTGCCCGATGACGGCCCGGAACTCTTCGCCGCCCTTGATCACGACGCCTGCTGGGCGCATGTGGCGGGACGTCCCCACTCCGCTGCTCAGTACGCCGAGACGCTGTCGCAGGCCTCGGCGGTCGGCCGATGGCCGTGGGTGGTGCGGGTCGACGACACGGTCGTCGGCACGACGTCCTTTCTCGATGTGAGCCTGCCGGATGCCCGCCTGGAGATCGGTTGGACGGCGTACTCGCCCGACGTCTGGGCCAGCCCGGTCAATCCCGAGTGCAAACTCCTGCTCATGGGCTGGGCGTTCGACCATGATTTCGGTCGCGTCCAGTTCAAGACCGATATCCGCAACCTGCGGTCCCAACGAGCCATCATCAAACTCGGGGCGACGTACGAAGGCGTGTTGCGCCGGTATCAGCGACGTGCGGACGGGACCATGCGCGACTCCGTGTTCTTTTCGGTGATAGCGGAGGACTGGCCAAGCGTGCGGGAGCGGCTTACACGGCGGCTGGCCGGGGTCTAGGCTGCTGAGGTCGCGGCGAAGGTGCCGCGCGATCGTCCAAGGAGTCAGTCATGGAGTTCACCCCAGATCCCGCCGAGGGCCAGCGCGTCTACGACCTCGACCGCGCCCACGTCTTCCATTCGTGGAGTGCGCAAGGGGCGATCAAGCCGCTGCCGGTGGCGGCCGCAGAGGGGTGCTACTTCTGGGATTACGACGGCAACCGCTACCTGGACTTCTCCAGCCAGGTGGGCAACGACAACATTAAGAACGTATGTTTGAAC
>JAYNIC010000156.1:0-5730 GCA_038108715.1 Candidatus Nanopelagicales bacterium
TTGAGGTTGACGAATCGGATGATGCCGCCGAACACCATGACGGCCAGAGGCCCTATCCAGCCCTTCCACCCGGTGAGACGAAACGGTGGGAAGAGGGTGGCGGCGGTCGTGCCGAGCGCCGGCGGCGCGGCGGACTTCGTCGAGGCGGCCACCGCGCCATCGTAGGTGCTGCGCGGCGCCGACGTGTGCCTGGCGGGATGAGTACCTGACAGGATGAGCCCATGAGCGGCGAGGGACGACTGGTACTCGCCGGAACCCCTCTCGGCAATCCGCAAGATGCCTCGGCCCGACTCGTGGAGGCCATGGCGACAGCCGACTTGATCGCGGCCGAGGACACGCGCCGCTTCCACCGCCTCGCGCGTGACCTGCAGGTGACACCCCGGGGTCGCGTGATCTCGTTGCATGACTCGGTCGAGGCCTCGCGTGTCGAGGGAATCGTTGCGGCGGTTGGGTCCGGCGACACCGTCCTCGTCGTGAGCGATGCAGGAATGCCCGCAGTCAGCGATCCGGGCTATCGCGTCGTGCGCGCCTGCCTTGACGAGGGGCTGGCGGTTGGCGTCCTCCCCGGCCCGAGCGCGGTGCTGGCGGCGCTGGTGGTGTCGGGGTTGCCGGTGGACCGGTTCTGCTTTGAAGGGTTCCTGCCGCGCCGTTCCGGTGAGCGCCGGCGACGTGTGGCCGCCTTGGCCGACGAGCCGCGCACCATGGTGTTCTTCGAGGCTCCCCATCGCGTGGGGCAGACCCTTGCCGACCTGGCGGAGGTGTTCGGCGAGGAACGGCCCGCTGCGCTTGCCCGCGAACTCACCAAGACCTACGAGGAGGTGCGGCGGGGCACTCTGGGTGGGTTGCGGGACGAGCTCGGCGAGGCGCGAGGTGAGATCACCCTTGTTGTCGCCGGGGCGCAGTCCCAGGGGCCGCGCGGTGATGCCCAGACGTGGGGGGCCGCCGTGGCTGATCGGGTGGCCGTCGGGGACGACACAAAGTTGGCCATCGCGGCGGTCGCGAGGCAATACGACGCCCCGCGGCGCGATGTCTATGACGCCTACGTCGCCGTCAAGGCAGCCGGTCCGCGAAAGTAGGATCGCTCCCTATGGCGGCCTACTACGTGACGACGCCCATCTATTACGTCAACGACGCGCCCCACATCGGGCACGCCTACACGACGACGGCCGGCGATGTGCTGACGCGCTGGCGTCGGCAGCGCGGCGACGACGTGCTGTTCCTCACCGGTGTCGATGAGCACGGAACCAAGGTGCAGCGGGCCGCTGAAGCCGGGGGCGTGTCGCCGCAGGAGTGGGTTGATCGGCTCGTGCGGGACTCGTGGCGACCGGTCCTGGAAACCATCGATGCCGCCAATGATGACTTCATCCGTACCACCGAGCCTCGCCATACCGAACGGGTGCAGCGGTTCTGGGAGGTCGTGCGCGACAACGGGTATGTCTACGAGGCTGACTACGAGGGGCCGTACTGCGTCGGCTGCGAGGAGTTCAAACTCCCCGGAGACCTGCAGGTGCCCGAGGACGGTGGCGAACCGCTGTGCCCGGTTCACGGCCGTCCGGTCGAGATGGTCAAGGAGAAGAACTGGTTCTTCCAGTTGTCCGCGTTCACCGACGCGCTCATCGCCCATTACGAGGCCAACCCCCAGGCCATCGAACCGGTCAGCGCCTACAACGAGGTGATGGCCTTCCTGCGCGGCGGACTCGTCGACATCTCCATGTCCCGGTCCAGCGTTGCGTGGGGTATCAGCCTGCCCTGGGATGAGCGGCAGGTCATCTATGTGTGGTTCGACGCGCTGCTCAACTACGCGACCGCGGTTGGATACGGCGCGTCCGAGGGCACCCGCGATGCCGAACTCTTCGCCCGGGCCTGGCCGGCCGACGTTCACCTGGTCGGCAAGGACATCCTGCGCTTCCACGCGGTCTATTGGCCGGCGATGCTGCTCGCGGCGGGCCTTCCGCTCCCAAAGAAGGTCTTCGCGCATGGCTGGCTTCTCGTCGGTGGCGAGAAAATGAGCAAGACGCGTCTGACCGGCATCGCTCCCGAGCAGATCACCGATCACTTCGGATCCGATGCCTTCCGCTACTACTTCATGCGCGCGATTCAGTTCGGTCAGGACGGGTCGTTCTCCTGGGAGGACATGTCCGCCCGTTACACGGCAGAGCTCGCCAACGGACTGGGCAACCTTGCCTCTCGCGCCACGGCCATGGTCCAGCGTTACCGAGATGGATCACTGCCGGCGAGCGGGCCCGCGACCGAAGCGGAGCAGACACTGATCGACCTCCTCGCCGAGGTGGCCCCGCGAGCCGATGCGGCCATGGGCGCGCTGGACTTCTCCGCGGGTATCGGCGAGGTACGCCGATTCATTGACGCGGTCAACCTCTACGTCACCGAGCAGGAGCCGTGGGTTCTCGCCAAGGACGAGGCGCAGGCGGCCCGGCTCGACACCGTGCTCTACACCGTGTGTGAGTCGCTTCGGGCGATCGCGGTGCTCTACAACGCCGTGATGCCGAAGGCCATGGGGCAGTTGTGGGGAGACCTGGGCGCGGAGGCGGCACTCGGGCCGATCGCTGATCAGCGCATCGGTGACGTGGCACGGTGGGGTCAACTGCCGGCCGGTCTCGCCATCACCAAGGGTGCGGTCCTCTTCCCCCGTCTTGAGGATCCTGCCGAGTGAAGGAGCGACCCGAGGAGACCACGCCGCTGCCGGCTCCGGTGGTTGATTCGCACTGCCATCTCGACGTCACCGATCGACACCTCGGCGACACCCTTGACCCGGTGCAGGCACTGGCGCTTGCCCGCGAGGCCGGAATCACCCGAGTGGTGCAGGTGGGTTGCGACGTCACGTCCTCACAGTGGGCCGCTGACTTCGCCGCAGGGCGGGACGATGTCGTCGCCGCGGTGGCGCTGCACCCTAATGAGGTGCCGCGACTGGTCGAGCGGGGCGGCCAGGGCGCACTCGACGAAGCCCTGGGCGTCATCGAGACGCTGGCCCAGCGTGACGACGTGCGCGCGGTGGGGGAGACCGGACTGGACTACTACCGCACGCGGGAGGCGGAGGCCCAGGCTGTCCAGCACGACTCCTTCCGTCGCCACATCGATCTGGCGAAGCGATTCGATCGCACGTTGGTGATCCACGATCGTGACGCTCACGACGACATCCTTCGGATCCTGGCGGAGGAGGGGGCGCCGGACCGGGTGGTCTTCCACTGCTTCTCCGGTGATGCGGCCATGGCACGGTACTGCGCCGATCAGGGCTGGTGGTGCTCGTTTGCGGGGGTCGTGACGTACAAGAACGCGGAGGACCTGCGCGAGGCGCTTCGGGTCCTGCCGCGGGAGTCGATCCTTGTTGAGACCGATGCGCCGTACCTCACTCCGGTCCCGCACCGCGGCAAGGTCAATGCCTCGTATCTCATCCCGCACACCGTGCGCGCCATGGCCGAGGTCCGCGAGGTGGCGGTCCAGGAGTTGTGCCAGGACATGTGGGACAACTCCCAGC
Organism: Candidatus Nanopelagicales bacterium; assembly: GCA_038108715.1. Lineage (GTDB taxonomy): Bacteria > Actinomycetota > Actinomycetes > S36-B12 > S36-B12 > Mxb001. Next base: position 3,494 of record JAYNIC010000156.1, read on the forward strand.
GCGCTTTCGGAGAGTGGTAGCGCCGTGGTCGACGGCCTCCTTGGCCCCGCCGATATCCGCGAGCTCGCGGCGCGCTTGAACGTTCGCCCGACGAAGCAGTGGGGGCAGAACTTCGTCGTCGATGCCAACACTGTTCGTCGCATCGTGCGCTTGGCCGCGGTGACGGCCGATGACACCGTCCTCGAGGTCGGCCCGGGCCTTGGCAGTCTCACCCTCGGGCTCCTTGCCGCAGGAGCCGAAGTCATCGCCGTCGAGATCGACCCAACCCTTGCCACTGCGTTGCCTCAGACGGTGCAACGCCACCGGCCACAGGACGTGAAGCACCTGACAGTGATCGAGGCCGACGCCCTTCGGGTCGTCGAACTACCGAGCGAACCGACGGCACTGATCGCCAACCTTCCGTACAACGTGGCGGTCCCCATCGTGTTGCACCTGCTGCAGACGTTCGACTCGATCGAGCGCGGTCTGGTCATGGTCCAGGCCGAGGTGGCCGACCGCCTGGTGGCGCCGCCGGGCAGTCGGACCTACGGTGTCCCGTCGGTGAAATTCGCCTGGTACGCGCGAGGTGAGCGCGCCGGCTCGGTGCCGGCGAGTGTGTTCTGGCCGGTCCCACGTGTCGAATCCGGACTTGTCGCGTTCCAGCGGCAGGCAGCACCGGTGACCGGGGCGTCGCGAGCGGCGGTGTTCGCCTGTATCGATGCGGCCTTCGCTCAACGGCGCAAGACCCTGCGTGCTGCCCTGGCCGGATGGGCGGGGTCGGCCACGGCGGCCGAACGCATCTTGCTCGCGGCCGGTGTCGATCCTTCAGCGCGTGGTGAGGCCCTCGATGTGGCTGCCTTTGCGCGGATCGCGGGTGTGCGGGCGCAGCAGGTCTGACCGCCGGCCCGGTACTGTCACCGCGTGACCGGCGTTCGCGTGGCGGTGCCCGCCAAGATCAACCTGAGCCTGCGGGTCGGCCCACTGCGCCCGGACGGATTCCATGACCTGGCGACTATCTTCCAGGCGGTTTCGCTGATCGATGAGTTGACGGTGACGCAAGGTGATCCCGGTACGGGACGGACCATCACCGTGCGGGGTGAGCGGATCGAGGGGGTACCGCTCGATGACCGGAACCTGGCAGCGCGCGCAGCGATCGCCGTCGGGCAGCTCGCGGGACGGAACGACCCCGATGTGCGTATTGACATCGACAAGTCCATCCCGGTCGCCGGCGGCATGGCGGGTGGGAGTGCGGACGCCGCCGCGACCCTGGTTGCCTGTCGTCGCCTGTGGGACGTCGACATCGACGATGCGGTACTGCATCGACTCGCCGCCGAACTCGGCTCGGATGTGCCGTTCAGCCTTCTCGGCGGCACGGCGCGGGGCACGGGGCGCGGCGAGCACCTCGTGCCCGTCCTCGATGGTGGTCAGTGGCACTGGGTCGTGGCCCTCGATGAGGGTGAGTTGTCCACGCCTGCGGTGTTCGCTGAGTACGACCGATTGCGGGCGACCGGCGGAGCCGTGCCGGCTCTCGGCAGTGACGACGAACTGATCGCCGCCCTGCGCAGCGGATCGCCGCAGGAATTGGCCCCGCTGCTGGTCAATGATCTTCAACCGGCCGCCCTGGCACTGCGACCGTCCCTCTCGGTGATCTTGGAGGTCGGTACCGAGATGGGTGCTCTGGCGGGCATGGTGTCCGGCAGTGGACCCACCTGCGTGTTTTTGGCCGCGGACCGGGATCACGCCATCGGGCTCGCCGCGGAGCTGGCCGGGACCGGTCGCGTGCGCGGGGTGCGGCATGCGGTCGGCCCCGTGCGCGGGGCGCACATCGTGGCGTAGGGGTGCGTGAGTCGGCTCAGCCGTGAGCGGGGCGCGGTTTGGCCTCCAGGTGGGCCAGCCCGTTCCACGCGAGGTTCACCAGGTGCGCAACGACCTCTTCCTTCTTGGGTTTGCGCTCATCGAGCCACCACTGGCCAGTCTGCGCCACCATGCCGACGAGCATTTGGGCGTAGAGCGGCGCCCACCGCGTCGGCATGCCGACCGCCTTGAACTGCACGGCCAGGAGGTTGTCCACCTGCTCGGCCACGTCGACCAGCAGGCCGGCGAAGGTTCCCGGGGGAGTGCCGTCGGCGGAATCCGGCGAGCGCGTCACCGGCGTATCCCGAACGAGGATGCGGAATCCATCGGGATCGCGGTCGATGAAGTCGAACAGTGCCATGCCTGCTCGCTCCAACAGAACTCGCGGATGCTGATGCTCACCG
>JAYNIC010000157.1:0-5725 GCA_038108715.1 Candidatus Nanopelagicales bacterium
ACCCACAGTCCATTGGCGGTGGCGGTGGGATTTGAACCCACGGTGGAGTTGCCCCCACACACGCTTTCGAGGCGTGCTCCTTTGGCCGCTCGGACACGCCACCGCGCAAGAGGGTACACAGACGACTCGGAGGCGCATCAACGGCGTCGGACGAAGAAGTCCTTGACCACCTGGCCGCATTCGTCCGCCAGAACTCCCCCAACCACCTCCGGCCGGTGACTGAGTCGACGGTCCCGCAGGACATCCCAGGTCGATCCAGCCGCCCCGTAGTCCGGGTTCCATGCCCCGAAGACGACTCGGTCCACCCTCGCCAGGGCCGCGGCTCCCGCACACATGGGGCACGGCTCCAAGGTCACCACGAGCGTGCATCCCGTGAGGTGCGTGTCACCTCGGGTGAGCGCCGCTTCTCTTAGCACCATGACCTCGGCGTGCGCGGTCGGATCCGTGAGTTCCTCGCGGCGGTTGGTCGACGCGGCGATCTGCTCGCCTTGCCGGTCGAGTAGCACTGCACCGACGGGTACGTCGTCGGACGCGGTCAGCAACGCCTGCCGCGCGTACTCGAGGGCCTGTCGCATGGCAGCGACATCCTCCGGTCGGAACTGCACCGGACTAGCGATCGAGGGAGTCGAGAACTTCGGCGAACTGATCTCCGAAGCCGAGGCGGGCAGCGATGGTCGCGACCTGCTCGTCCGGATAGAGATCAGGGTCGTCGAGGATGAGTTCCATCTCAGTAATGGGCACACCCATGTCACTGAGAAGACCGACGTCGCCCACGGGCTCGATCTCATCCAACTCGTCATCCGGCACGTCGGCACCGATCATCTCGGCAGCGGCCTCGGCGATCGGCCAATCCAGTGCCGCGGCCACATCCGACAGAAGGAGACGCACCGAGCCTTCCGGCATCACGCGCACCGCCAGGAAGAAGTCCTCTACTGCCAGCAGCACCCCCACCGCCCCGCGATCAGCAACAAGTTGGCGCAGGGTGCCGACCAGGACATCCATGGATTCGGGGGCCCGAGGCGGCAGGGGGGCGAGCGACCAGCGCCCGCCCTCGCTCCAGGCCGCAAGGGCGATATCGATACCGACCTCGTCGTCCACTGCCACCTCCCTCACAACCCGTCCCGTGCATGGTGACACGACCGGGACGGTCCGCGAGAGCGGATTCGACCGATACGCTGCCCAAATGCGCACACTCGTCGTCGAGCACCCGCTCGTAGCCCACAAGCTCACCACCCTGCGCGACAGCACCACGGAGTCGTCGACGTTCCGCCTGCTGGTCGAAGAACTCGTGACACTCCTCGCCTATGAGGCAACCCGCGACTTGCGCGTCGTCCCCGTCGACATCACGACGCCGGTGGCGCCGACGACCGGCGTTCATATCGCCCGCCCCCGTCCGCTCGTCGTGCCCATCCTGCGCGCCGGCCTCGGCATGCTCGAAGGCATGACCCGGCTGATGCCAACCGCGGAGGTCGGCTTCCTGGGCATGGTCCGCGACGAGACCTCCCTCGTCGCCTCGACGTACGCTGACCGGATCCCGCACGGTCTTGAAGGCCGACATGTCTTCGTCCTCGACCCGATGCTGGCCACCGGCGGCACTCTCGTAGCCGCGATCGATCTGCTCTTGGAGCGCGGTGCCAGTGACGTCACCGCTATCTGCCTGCTCGCAGCACCCGAAGGGCTCGAGCGGCTTGAGCAGGCGTATGCCGACCGACCCGTCGATGTCACCGTCGTCACCGCTGCGCTGGACGAGCGCCTGAACGAAAAGGGCTACATCGTCCCCGGTCTCGGCGATGCCGGCGATCGCCTCTACGGCGTCGTCTGAATCGATCGACCACCCCAGACATGCGCAGTCCGCTCGCCTACATCCGTGGCATACGCCGCCCTGAGGCCTTCCACGGACACGGAGTGGAGAAGGACTTCTTCGAGGGCTGGTACGTCAAGGCCGTTGACGCTCGACAAGACGCCCGATGGGCGTTCATCCCCGGAGTGTTCCGCGGCCGCGATGGCGATGCGATCACCGATGAGGCGTTCGTCCAGGTCCTGGACGGGGCAACGGGCCGGTCCTGGTACCACCGGTACGACGTCAGCGCGTTCAGCGCATCAGCCGATGACTTCGACGTACGCGTGGGACCCAACACCTTCAACCGATCCGGACTGCACGTGGACCTGCCCGGGGTCAGCGGCGACATCACGTTCACCACACCGTTCGAGCCCTGGCCGGTGACCTGGCGCCGTCCCGGGATCATGGGGCCATATGCCTGGGCCCCGCTCATGGAGTGCTACCACGGCATCGTCTCCTTCGGACACGATCTCGATGGCGAATTGATGGCCGACGGCGTCAAGCAGGACTTCACCGGTGGCCGGGGCTACATCGAGAAGGACTGGGGGCGCGCATTTCCTGCCGGCTACGTGTGGCTGCACTCGAATCATCTAGCCGGTGAGCCGGATGCCTCGCTCATCGCGTCGGTGGCCATTATCCCGTGGCTGCGCTCATCATTCCGCGGCTTCATCGTGGGGCTGCGGATCCACGATCGCGTGCATGCCTGGTCGACGTACAACGGATCGCGCGAGCACCGGCTGCAGATCGACGAGTCCAATGTGCGGTGGAGCCTGTCCGGGCCGTCCGGTTTGCTGGAGATGTCGGCTGAGCGCACACGCGGAGGTTTGCTGCACGCGCCCATCCGTACGCGCATGCATGAGCGTGTCGAAGAGACTCTCGATGCCACGGTGCAGGTGCGGGTGACAGCTCCAAATGGGCAGGTCGTCCTTGACACGGTCGCGACCAGCGCCGGATTGGAAGTGCACGGCGACCTGGGCCGGCTGCTTGCCGTAGGTACTCGCTGAACTTTGTCCCGCTCATCGGGAGAAACGGTCGATAATCGCCCACCCCACGCCGCCTTCGACCATTTGTCCCGCTAAGCGGGAGAAACGGCAGGGGGTCAGAACGGGTTGTCGTCGTCGCGACCGGCGAGGATCTGGGCCACGACGCGCATCATCATCGCCGCGGCGAGGAACAGGCCGCCGAACCCGATGATCCGCATCGGATTGGCCACCGTGTCGTTGCCCTCCATGCCAGCGGCAATGAGGAGCAGGCCCGAACCCAGCAATCCGATGACCCCGATGACGGTGAAGAGCACCCGGTTGATCCAGTGCTCCATGCGCTTGCCGTCCGGGCCCTCGAAACGATCGACGCGCATCGTGAACCGGCCTGACCGAGCCTGCAGCGCGAGATCCTCGCTCAATTGCGGCATGGATCGCAGCGCCGGGAGCGCACGGACAAGTTCCCGGGCGAGTTGATCGCGCGGATTGAGTTCGGAGTCCTGAACGATCTTGCCCATCCGCGCCTGAGCCGCCGGCCCCATCCGGAAGGACGGGTCGACCGATCGGAGGGTCCCATCAAGGGTCAGGATCGCCCGCGCTAGCAGTGTCAGAGCGGGCGGTGCACCGACGCCGTGCCGGTTGAGCACTCGAATAATCTGCGTAATCGCCGCCGGATCGAAGCCCCCACCCTGCACGTTGGTGAGGACCACGCCGATATCGAACTCGAGACTGGAGATGTCCAGACTTTCGCCGTCGTGGCCGGCAATCCGACGCACGGCCCGGGCCAAAATTGACGGGTCCCGCATCGTGAAGCCGATGGCCATCTGCTGCAGGCCCTCGAGGGTGATCGGGTCGATCATGCCCACCGAGCCGAAGTCGATGAACCACAGCGTGCCCTCGCGGTCGATCAGGACATTTCCCGGGTGCGGATCCGCGTGGTAGACCCCATCGCTCAGAATCTGCGCGAGGAAGGAGTTCAGGAGATGGTCCGCCAACTCAGGGCGAGGCACACCGGTGGCGTTGACCGCCGGAACGTCCGACACCGGTTCTCCGACCACCTCGTCCATGACGAGTAGGCGCCGTGTCGTGAGATCCCGGTAGATCTCCGGGAAGGCAACCCCCACATCGTCCGCGCGTGCTGCGCGCATCAGGGCGTTGTTCGAGGCCTCGCGGGTGAAGTCCAACTCATCCCGAATTCCGGCGACCAACTCTTGCGCGATACGTACGGCACCCATACGCCGCGCCTGGTCCGAGCGCCGTTCGACCTTGCGGGCAGCCCAGACCAGGACGCGACCGTCAATGTCGACACTCTGCTCGATACCGGGCCGCTGCACCTTCACGATCACGCGACGGCCGTCGAGGAGCGTGGCGCGGTGCGTCACGCCGATCGACGCAGCTGCGAGTGGCCGATCATCGAACTCGCTGAAGACCTCGTTGATCGGCATGCGCAACTCGGACTCGACAACGGCGCGCACTACCTCAGGCGGCAGACCGGGAACCGACGTCCGCAATTGGCTCAGTTCATCGATGAAGGTGGCCGGCAGTAGGTCATCGCGCGTCGAGGCAATCTGACCGAACTTCACCAGCATGCCGCCAGCTTCCTCGATCGTTTCGCGCACGCCGTGGGCCGTTTCCGGCGACACAAGTTCGGCTCGCGAGGCCAGACGTCGACCGATGAGCCCGTTGTGGCGGGCTGCCCGGGTGATCTGCAGCAGGCGCCGCGTGACCGCGATACGGATGCGCAGGGCGGCCAGGGGACGCCGGCGGCGGCGACCGCGCCGTGGCCGCAGCATCGCGTCGATGATGAGGCTGACCACGAGCGAGACGATGAGGGCGTAGATCACCCAGCCGATGCCCAATTGCACGGTGACAAACGGATCGGTCTCAATGTCGAGTTCGACGTTGCCCTGAATTTGCACGGCGAGCAGTACAGCGCCGCCGAAGAAGCCGGCGACTCCCGCAGCGAGGGACCGCACCCGGCCGCGACGAACATCGAGGATCCGGCCGGCGAGCCAGCCCATGAAGAGCGACGCCAGGAAGATGAAGAACAGGACGACGACGAAGTCCCAAATGGAGTCGTCGCTGGTGATCATGGCCCCATGTTGTCAGAAGAGCCCGGATCACTGGGCCGGACCGGGTGCTCCTGCACCCAGGACTCGTACGCCGAGACCGCAGTGGGCAGTGTCGGATAGAAGCGGTCCTGGCCGATGGCGGCCGCCACTCCATGGCGCTGCATCTGGACCACCAACTCGGACTTGGCCCGAACCACGGCGACGACGACATCATGCCGATGGCACCTGTCCACCAGCCCGGCCAGCGCGTCCAGGCCCGTGAGGTCGACTTCGATGATGCCCTCCACGTTGAGCAGCAGCCAGCGTGCTGGGGGCTCGGCATCCTGCACGGCTTGCCAGGCGCGTCGCTGGAAGTCCTCAGCATCTGCGAAGAAGAGCGGGGAGTCATACCGGAAGACCACGAGCCCGGCGACCTGCTTGGCCTGCGGGTAGTCGCCGATGTCGTGCCAGCCCGGCACCCCGGCCGGTTGACCGAGCACGGCCGCATGCGGCCGAGCAACCCGCAGCAGCAGATCGATGACGGAGAGGCCAACCGCGATGAGGATCCCGTAGAGAACGTCGACCAGAAGCACGCCGAGTGTGGCCGAGACCGCCAGGAGGAACTCGCGCAGCCGGAAGCGGAAGAGCCGCCGGAACTCACCAAGTTCGACCAGTCGCGTGGCGGCGTAGATCACGACGCCACCGAGTGCGGCCACCGGGAACGCCGCGAGCACACCACTGAAGACCAGCAGGATGCCGATCACACCGGCCGACGCCACCAGCGTGTGCAGTTGGGTCCTAGCCCCCGCGGCCTCGGCCACAGCGACTCGGCTCGCACTCGAACTGACCGGGTA
>JAYNIC010000158.1:0-5701 GCA_038108715.1 Candidatus Nanopelagicales bacterium
GCTCGACACGGTGGACTGGAAGGGAGCACGGCCATGGCCATTGCATACGCCGCACCCATGGGGGGCGCCTTAGACCGGAATCCCTCACGATTGGGGCGCCCAACCCGTCCGACCACCGTGTCCGCCAACGGGAGCGTGCCGGCCCGGGCGTGTCGTGAGCACACCAGCTCCGGCAGCGTGCGCCTGACACGGCGTGCCCGGCTCATCGTCTTGCTGCTCGTCACCGCGGCCGTGGTGATCCTTGGTCCGTGGCGGGCGATCGCCTCGTCCCCCGAGGGTGTTGCCCCGCAAGGTTGGTCGACTGTCGTCGTGCAGCCGGGGGACACGCTGTGGACGTTGGCAGAGGATATGGATCCGACGGGGGACCCGCGGGTGATCGTCGCGGAGATCAAGCAGGCGAATTCCCTTGCCAGTTCGGCACTTTCGCCCGGCCAGGTACTCGTAGTCCCTGCCAGCTGATCGTCGCCTTCTCGTTCCCGAGCAAGGCCCTGGGTAGCGGGCCGACACGCCGCCGATCGGCTCTTGCACGTTGGCGTGCAGGGGTCTATGGTTCCACTACATCTAGTAGTGACAGCGGTGTAATTCATCCACAGGTTGTGGTGCGAAGTGCACAGGTTGTCCCCAGATCATCACCAGGGTCATCCACAGATGGCTCGAGAACGGCCGAAAGGGGGTCCGATTCATGCGCTGTCCGTACTGCCGCGAGGACGACTCTCGGGTGCTGGACTCCCGTACCGCCGAGGATGGCGGGGCCATTCGCCGCCGCCGAGAGTGCCAGTCCTGTGGGCGCCGTTTCACCACGGCGGAGACCGCGGTGCTGTCGGTCCTCAAGCGATCCGGTGCCTCTGAGCCCTTCAGTCGAGCCAAGGTGATCAACGGCGTACGCAAGTCCTGCCAGGGCCGGCCGGTTTCCGATGACGACCTCGCGCGCCTGGCCCAGAAGGTCGAGGACGCCGTACGTGCGAGCGGCGTGGCGGAGGTCCCGGCCGGCGAGGTCGGTGTCGCCATTTTGGGTCCGCTGCGTGACCTCGACGAGGTCGCTTACCTTCGGTTTGCGTCCGTTTACCGGTCCTTTGACTCCCTGGAGGATTTCGAGGCCGAGATCGCCCTCCTGCGCACCGAAGCATCACTGGCCGCTACCGACTCCACCTCACCCGACCCCGACTCCACATCCGACTTCGCAACGGCCAAAGACTCTGCATCGGCCGACGTCGACGCGTAAGCACCACCCGACACCATCACAAGGGAGACACTCGCATGACCGAGATCAGCAACGACCCCGCGTCGGCCCCGGCTGAGCAGCGCGCCCGCACTGGGCTCACCATGCAGCGCCTGTTCACCACACCGGGTGTGCACCCGTACGACGAGGTGACGTGGGAGCACCGCGATGTCGTGCAGACCAACTGGAAGACCGGTGACGTGGTCTTCGAGCAGCGCGGTGTGGAGTTTCCCGACTTCTGGAGTGTCAACGCCTCCACCATCGTCACCACCAAGTACTTCCGTGGCGCGGTCGGCAGCGACACCCGCGAGCGCAGCCTGAGGCAGTTGCTCGATCGAGTGGTTCTCACCTACACCAAGGCCGGCCGTGAGTTCGGCTACTTCGCCACCGAGGAAGACGCGCAGATCTTCGAGCACGAGCTCACCTGGATGCTCTTGCACCAGGTTTTCAGTTTCAACTCGCCGGTGTGGTTCAACGTCGGCACCCCGTCGCCGCAGCAGGTGTCGGCCTGCTTCATCCTTGCCGTGGACGACACCATGGACTCGATCCTGAACTGGTACCGCGAAGAGGGCCTGATCTTCAAGGGAGGTTCAGGCGCGGGCCTGAACCTCTCCCGTATCCGCTCCTCGAAAGAGCTGCTGTCCTCCGGTGGCACCGCGTCCGGCCCGGTCTCCTTCATGCGCGGTGCGGATGCCTCGGCCGGCACCATCAAGTCCGGTGGCGCCACCCGTCGCGCGGCCAAGATGGTTGTGCTCGATGTCGACCACCCGGACATCGAGGAGTTCATCGAGACCAAGGTGCGCGAGGAGGACAAGATCCGTGTCCTGCGCGACGCCGGCTACGACATGGACCTCGGCGGCTCCGACATCACCAGTGTTCAGTACCAGAACGCCAACAACTCGGTCCGCGTCTCCGATGAGTTCATGCGCGCGGTCGAGGAGGGCACCGACTTCGGGCTGCGCGGCCGCAAGACCGGTGAGGTCATCGAGTCCGTCGATGCCAAGACGCTCTTCCGGAATATGAGCGAGGCCGCGTGGGCCTGCGCCGATCCCGGCATCCAGTACGACGACACCATCAACGACTGGCATACCAACCCTGAGACCGGCCGAATCACCGCGTCTAACCCATGCTCGGAGTACATGAGCCTGGACAACTCCTCCTGCAACCTCGCCTCGCTGAACCTGCTGAAGTTCCTCAAGGACGACGGCAGCTTCGACGCCGAGACCTTCCGTCGCGCGGTGGAGTTCGTCATCACCGCGATGGACATCTCCATCTGCTTCGCCGACTTCCCGACCGAGCCGATCGGTGACACCACTCGCAAGTACCGCCAGCTCGGCATCGGCTACGCCAACCTCGGCGCACTTCTCATGGCCGTGGGTCTGCCCTACGACAGCGATGGTGGCCGGGCACTCGCCGCGTCGATCACCTCGCTGATGACCGGTACCTCCTACCGCCGTTCGGCCGAGTTGGCCGGAGTCGTCGGTGCCTACGAGGGCTACGCCCGCAACGCCGAGGCGCACAAGCGCGTCATGCGCAAGCACGCCGCGGCCACCGACGCTGTCCGCACGGTGAGCAGTCTCGACGCTGACGTCCTGCGCGTGGCGGAGAAGGAGTGGGCCGAGGGCTTGCGGCTCGGTGAGACCAACGGCTGGCGCAACGCGCAGGCCTCGGTGCTCGCCCCCACCGGCACGATCGGCTTCATGATGGACTGCGACACCACCGGTGTGGAGCCGGACTTCTCCCTGGTGAAGTTCAAGAAGCTCGTCGGTGGCGGCTCGATGCAGATCGTCAACCAGACCATCCCGATGGCCCTGAAGCGCCTGAACTACACAGACGAGACCATTGAGGCCATCGTCGAGTACATCAGCGAAAACGGTCATGTCGTCGACGCGCCCGGCCTGAAGACCGAGCACTACGCGATCTTCGACACTGCGATGGGCCAGCGCGCCATCACTCCGATGGGTCACGTGCGCATGATGGCCGCGGTTCAGCCGTTCCTGTCCGGCGCGATCTCCAAGACGGTCAACATGCCCGAGACCGCCACGATCGAAGAGGTCGAGGAGATCTACTTCCAGGGCTGGAAGATGGGCCTGAAGGCGCTCGCGATCTACCGCGACAACTGCAAGGTCGGCCAGCCGCTGTCCGATGCCAAGGCCAAGACGGCCGACGCGCCTGCCGACAACGTCGTCGTCGAGCACCGCCCGGTGCGCAAGCGTCTGCCCAAGTCGCGTCCGTCGCGCACCACGTCGTTCAGCGTGGCCGGCGCCGAGGGCTACATGACGGCTGGGTCCTACCCCGACGATGGCCTCGGTGAGGTCTTCCTCAAGCTCGGCAAGCAGGGTTCGACGCTCGCCGGGGTCATGGATGCCTTCTCCATCGCAATCTCGATCGCCCTGCAGTACGGCGTTCCGCTGGAGGCGTTCGTTTCGAAGTTCGTCAACATGAAGTTCGAGCCGGCCGGCATGACCGACGATCCCGACATCCGGATGTCGCAGTCGATCATGGACTACGTCTTCCGTCGTCTGGCCCTGGATTACCTGCCCGCCGAGAAGCGAGCCGAACTCGGCATCTTCACCGCCGAGGAGCGCGCCGCCACCGTGGCGAATACCTACGGTGGGGGATCGGTCGTCGAGGTGGTTGAGGCCGAGGACCTAGATGGTGATGAGATCGAGGCCGTCGTCGAAGAAGCCGACGCACCCAAGGAGATGCCGTCTAACGTGCATTCCTCCGCGGAATTGCTGGAGGCCATCACCGGCACGGCATCCGATGCTCCACTGTGCATGACCTGTGGAGTGAAGATGCGTCCATCGGGCTCGTGCTACGTGTGCGAGGGCTGCGGGAGCACCTCCGGCTGCAGCTGATGTCGATGGTCTAGCTGGTCAGGTGTGAAGACGGGTGGGGCCGACGCTGTGTGTCAGGCCCCACCTGGCCGTTCCGGTTGCCGTTAGCGCCCCCAATTCGTGCGAGAGTCCTCTACTCGGCCAAGCCAACAGCCTGAATGACAGCCGAAGTGATGCCGCCGAGTGACTCAGTGCTATTGACCATCACGGCGATAACAGCGCCAGTCTCGGGGTTGTCGCGCACCTCGGCCTCCCAGCCGATCACCTGTCCGGAGTGGCCGTACCAGCCGTTGCCGTAGTTGATGATTCCGTAGCCGTATGGCCCAGCGTCGGGTGTCTCGACCGTGTCGCTAAGGCGAGCGTCACCGAGCGGCTGCGTGAGCAAGGTGTTGCCCAGGCCGCTGGCGCCCCACAGTCCGAGATCCGTGATCGTGGAGTAGGCGCCACCACCGGCGCGGCCCCAGCTCATGGTCCAGTCTGTGACGTTGGTGGTCTCGGACAGTTGGGGCCCGCCAAACTGCACCACGGCGATCGCCCCGAGCACCCCGAGGTGCCCATCGCTAGCCGGTGCCGGGCGGGGATCGCCCGGGGTCAGCAGGGCCGACTGAGTCATGCCAACCTGGGCAAACACGTCGGTCACGAGTTCCTCAGGTGTCTTGCCCGTCACGGCGGCCAGAACCTCGCCGAGGATGATGTAGTTCGTCGTGGAGTAACCGGGCGTTCCCACGGGCCGAATCTCGTTTGCCTCCAAGCCGATCCGAATGAGGTCCTCGGCGCTGAACGTTGAGGTGGGGTCATTGGCGACCAAGCCGATGACGCCCTTGGGCTCATTGGCGTAGTCCGGCAGGCCCGAGTTCATGGTGAGCAGGTCCTTCAGGGTGATGTCCGCGATGGGCGGAAACTGCTCGGCAAGTGTTGGGTCAAGGTCAGCGACCGTGTCGGTGAGGGCGATCGTGCCCTGGTCCACCAGCTGCAGGACGGCGGTTGCCGTGGCGGTCTTGGTGAGGCTGCCGATGTAGTTGTGGTCCTCCAATGTCGCGTCCGTACTGTCGGTGGCCTTGCCGTACGCGGCGACGTGGACACCCTTGTCTGGCAACCACACACCGACCCAGGCGCCGGGCGCGCCGTCAAGCCCCTCTGCCAGCGCCTGGGTGACGGCGCTATCCAGAGCCGAGGCATCTGCATCACTCATGGGCTGAGTCGGTAGCGGGGCTTGGCTCCACTGAGTGCTCGCGGATCTCTCGCTTGAACTCGCCGATGTACTGGCGCCGCTCGAAGTGGCCGAGTCCGTCGCGGTGCCTGCGCAGGAGGACAGTGCAAGTGCGGTGATCCCGGCCATGGCAATGACAGACCTCCGCGTGGGTGACATAGACACATAGTGCACGACCCACGCGGGCTGTTGAGGCGGGGGGACTTTCGACTCCCCTCGGCGCGCCCGGGTTGGTCTAGGGTGGAGAAGACGGCCCGCATTCTTGGGTGCACATCCACGATGAGGAGGACGACCGTGAGTGATCAGACGCCCGGATCCGCCGCCCCCGGCTGGTATCCCGACCCGCAGAATCCAGGACAGCAGCGCTATTGGGACGGCTCGGCCTGGTCCGCGGCGGCCCCCCCGCCGGCCGCGCCGCCCCCCCCGCCGGGA
>JAYNIC010000159.1:0-1648 GCA_038108715.1 Candidatus Nanopelagicales bacterium
AACGAACGCTGAAATTCCTACCCCGACAAGGCCCGCGAGAATCTGCTGGAGCGGCTCACGACGGATGAGCCGCCACGCCGCCACGAGGCCTCCCGCACCGAGGGCGATCCAGACCGACAGCATGACGTTGTTGCCGGTAGTGAGGTACGCGATGACGAAGACCACGGTGGGAAGTCCGGAATCGATGATTCCGCGCCACCCGCCGAGGGCGCGATCGAGGAGCACGCGCTCCTCACGGATGTCCTCCGCGGATTGAGGCTCGATCACCGGCTCGTGCTCAGGATGCTCCGAGTCGCGATCACTCATGTGCGCCGACGATCCGCAGGTCGTAATCGGGATTGAAGATCATGGCCTGGCCATCCGGACAGGTCACTCGCCCAACCGCCTGAATGGTGCGACCAACCTCGACACCGGACAATCGACGACGGCCAAGCCATACCAGGGTGAGGTGTCCAGACCCGTCGTAGATCTCAGCCTCGAGCGTCGGCGCATTGGCCCGTGGTCGTAGAGTGACTGAACGAATCGTCCCGCACACGTGCACGCGTTCGCCTCTGCGGCAATCACCGATGGCCTCAGCACCGCTGGCCACCACCTGGTCGGTCAGTTCGATGGCCTCCTGCTGCTCGCGGGTACGCATCATCGACGACAACCATCCGCCCACAATTCCTCCTTAGACGCCTCGAGCGTACTCCGGCAGAATCGCCACGATGTCTGTCCTCCTCGTGCATGGCGCCGGATCCTCCGGTGCGGCGGCCCTCGCGCTGCTCGGAGACTGCCTGGCCCCGTTCGGCAGAGTTCAGACCCTCGATGATCGCACCGGCGATGTGGGTTCGCTGATGGCCCGCCTAGACACGGTGGCACCGCACGTGGATCTCGCTGTCGGTGTCAGCCTCGGGGCACATGCACTCGCACGCTGGGCCGCGGGGCGCCCGAAGGGCCCAGCCCTGCTCCTGTGCCTACCGGCGTGGACCGGTGAACCAGACGAGGTAGCGCGAGCGACCGAGGGCACCGCGCAGCGGTTAACGGTGCTAGGTCGTCAAGCGCTTCTCCAAGAAATGCCCGATGACGCCCACTACGGTCCCGGACGCGTGGCCGACCTTGTCCGGCTCGGATGGGGCTCCTACGGGGATCGCGAATTGGTGGATGCGCTCGCCGCCGCCGCGCATCAGCGCGGACCCACGACGACCGAACTCGCGACGATCATCACCCGGACCGCGGTACTCGGCTGGCCCGATGACGCACTCCATCCAGATGCCGTGGCCAGGTTATGGGCCAAGTCGATCCCCGCTGCGCGCTACTTCGCCGCGCACTCCCTCGATCCCATCGCTCTGCGCCGTGCCTGCCACCAGGCGATCAGGTGGCTTGCGGAGCGTCACTAGGGCCTGCTGCCGCCTGCGGCAACGTCAAAGCGATCGCCTCACCCGGCACCATCGCGTCTGCGCCCCGGACAACCACCAGGTCACGGAAGACCTGCTCCAGGTCGGCGTTGCCCCCCGGTACCGCGGCCGCACCGATGAACAGGCCTCGCAGGAACCACCGCGGACCGTCGACGCCGACAAACCGGATCGGCTGCAGTCCGCCCTGGCCGGGCACCCGAGCTCTCACCTCGGTGCCGTAGTCGCCCGCGGCCTCCTCAACCAGGCCACCC
>JAYNIC010000159.1:1658-5700 GCA_038108715.1 Candidatus Nanopelagicales bacterium
AGGCCACCCTGCCCCGTGATCGAGGACATAATCTGGCGCCGGGCGTCGTCCCAGATACCGGTGGCGCGTGGTGCGGCGAATGCCTGGACCTGAAGCGAGCCGTCGCCGAGCGCCAGCGTGATCACACTGACGGCGCCGGTCTTTTCATCGACCTGGGCCTGCACCTGCAGTCCGTCGACTCCCTTGAGCCGAAGCCCGCCGAAGTCGATGCGGTCATCCGTCTCCTCCACCTCGGTGGCGTCCCATGGGCCGTTGGGTCGCGGGGACAGGCCCGACGGCTCATCGTCATTCGCCACATCCCCGTCGGCTACGGCATCGCTGACGGCCTCGGCGGCAGCATCGTCGCTGTCCTTGCGGCGCTTGCGGATCATCGGCCCTCCGGTGTGTGCGGACCCCCCACGGTACCTGTCGAGCCATAGCCGCCCGCTCCTCGGTGGGTCCCTGGAAGGACGTCCACCTCGTGGCAGACGGCCTCGCACACGGCCTGAATGATCAACTGCGCAATCCGATCACCACGGCGGATCTCGATGGCCGCCGAAGCGTCGGTGTTGAGCAGACA
Source organism: Candidatus Nanopelagicales bacterium (assembly GCA_038108715.1). GTDB lineage: Bacteria > Actinomycetota > Actinomycetes > S36-B12 > S36-B12 > Mxb001. The sequence goes on from JAYNIC010000159.1 coordinate 2,218, forward strand.
GACGCTGATTTCACCCCGGTAGGCGGCATCGACCGTGCCCGGAGCGTTCACGATCGTGAGTCCGTGACGGGCCGCTAGACCGCTCCGGGGATGAACGAAGGCGACGTAGCCGGGCGGCAGGGCGATGGCGATCCCCGTGGGCATGAGGGCACGTTCCCCGGCCCCGAGGACGAGGTCCTCCCGCGCGTAGAGGTCCATTCCCGCATCCCCGGGCCGGGCATAGGTAGGGAGAGGCAGATCTGGGTCAAGACGCTTCAGCAGGACGTCGACTCGCCCGCCCCCCGTCACGGATGGACCTCGTGCACCCAACTTGGCCCGCCTTGTCGGCGATCCTCGATGGCCGCCGTGATCTGCTCAGGGTTGCCGTTATCGAGGAAATGCTCGAGTGGAACCTGAAGGAAGAGGGCGGCAGCGGTCACAGCAACATCGCCCTCTGCGCCATTGAGTCGGGCCTCCCCCTCGGTGTAGATCTTGCGGCCGACAGCACCGGCGATGCGGGTGCTGATGTGCAGTGTCGTACCCACCGGCACGGGACGTCGATAGTCGACCTCGAGGTGCACCGTCACGGCCGGGACCCCCAGAAGCCGATTGAGGACACCCATCGCCTCATCCATCGCGGCGGCGATCACGCCGCCGTGCGCCAATCCGGGAGCACCCTGGTGGTACTTGCTCACGTCGAGGGTGCTCGACATGTCGAGGCCGTCGCCGGCGATGACGCGCAGGTGAAGGCCCCCGGGGTGGTCCGCTCCGCAGCCGAGGCACCACCGATAGTGGCTGGGGACGACGTCGCCGGGGTTCGGTGCTCCGGCACTGCGCATGGGCATCGTGGCCCGTTCGGGCGGGATCGTCTTACGCTCAGATCCTTTGCGGCTCGGGTCAGCGGGCATGGCCCGGACGATACCGGGCATCGGCGCCTGACAGGCTGTGGTCGTGGAGGGTTGGCAGGAGGGCCAGGACGGCCAGGTCCCGGCGTACCGGGAACGGTTGTGGCCGAGCCCCGGTCTGCTGATCCTCGCGGCGGTCATCATCGCCCCCGTCGCGATTGCCTACGGCGCGGTCTTGGGAGCTTGGCTCGGCTGGGGTCTCGGCGTACTCCTGATTGCACTGTCCTGGACCTGGCTCATCGGTTCGGCACCTGCGCTGCGTGTCGATGAGCGCGTGTTCAGGGCCGGCCGAGCGCGCCTGCCCCGCCCGTACGTCGGCGCTGTTCGCGGACTGACCGCCGAGGAACTGGCACGTGAACGCACAAGCGGGGATGTCCGCACGTACTTTGTTTTTCGGCCGGGCTCCTCCCGTACGGCGGTGCTCATCGAGAACGTCGACCCGGACGACCCCCACCCCCGCTGGATCGTCCAAACCCGTCGGCCCGAACAACTCGTCGCCGCACTTGGCAACCCCGGAGACACAGCCACCGCGTGATGCGGCAAAGTAGACACCGCCCCAAACGAGAGGTCACACATGAGCGATCTGACGGAAACCGCCGACTCCACCGAAGCCGCGCACGTCCATCCGGCTCATCCGGTTCTACGGATGACGGCCCCCCTAGTTGCCCTGGGAGCCTCCTGGGCGGCATCGAAAGCGCTCACTGCGGCTTACCGATCAGTGACCGGCCAGGAACCCCCGGTTCCCGAGGACCGTGCGGTGTCGTTTGCTCGCGTGCTCACGTGGACGGTTCTCACCGCCACCACCGGTGCGGTCATCCAGTTGGTGGTCTACCGGGCCGCTGGTCGAGTGCTGCCCGACTCCGCCGACTAGGCCGAACAGCCACGCACGTGGCGTCCCCCTGCAGAACGCATAGCGCTGTGGAACAGGTCTACGCGCATTCCTTGCAGATGGGGCCACTCTTGCCTTCGTGGTCGAGTTGGCTGCGGTGGTGCACGAGGAAACAGGACGAACAGGTGAACTCATCGGCCTGGCGCGGCAGCACCCGAACGGTGAGGTTCTCGTCCGACAGGTCCGCGCCGGGCAGCTCAAGACTCTCCGCGAGTTCGGCCTCATCGACGTCTACGGTCGAGGCAGCCTTGTCCACGCGTCGAGCCTTCAACTCCTCGAGGCTGTCCTCGGCAAGTTCCTCGTCCGTCTTGCGAGGTGCGTCGTAGTCGGTGGCCATTTGGTGAAAGCTCCCAGCCAGTCGTGATCCAAGCGCCGGGGAATCCGGCGGCGCTATTGTGCCTGAGACGTCAAGTAGTGCACACACCTACCCCCGGGCAAGGTCGTGCTTCGGCGCACGAAGCTGCTCTTGCCGGGGAAGGCCGGAGGAGCCCCCATGCCGCTCTATGCCCTCGGCGATCGCCTCCCGGTGATCGATTCGTCCGCATTCGTCCATCCCGACGCGGTCATCATTGGGGCTGTCCACATCGGGCCCGAGTCCTCCGTCTGGCCTTCTGCCGTCCTGCGCGGGGACCACGGGACGATCCGGGTCGGGGCACGGACCTCGGTCCAAGACGGCGCGGTCGTCCACTGCAGCGCCCAATGGAATACCGAGATTGGCGAGGACTGCACGATCGGTCACCTCGCCCATCTCGAAGGCTGTGTGATCGAGCCCTCCTCCCTGGTGGGATCGGGATCGGTCGTTCTCCAGCACGCCGTTGTCGGGACTGGGTCCGTTGTCGCAGCCGGAGCGGTTGTCTCCCCGGGCACCCAGATTCCACCCGGTGCCGTCGCACGAGGAGTCCCGGCCCGCATCGTCGAGGGTGCCGCCGATCCTGAACTCATTCGACATGCGACGCAGACCTACGTGCGAAATAGCCATTGGTACGCCGCCGACTTGCGGCGGTTGGACTAGCGCCGGATCTACCGCGGGTGCCGCGGCCGCACTAATAGGGGCGCAGCCCCAGCGCCTTCTCCATGTCCGGGAAGATTTTCGGGGCTGCTGCGAGGGCCATGCCCCCGTCCGGCCAGTCTCCGGCGGCGCCCCGGACCAGTGCGCCGGCCTCCTGGGCGATGAGGGCACCTGCGGCCACGTCCCAGGGATTCAGACCAGCCTCGTAGTACGCATCGAGTTGGCCGTCACCGACCAGACACAGATCAAGCGCCGCGGACCCGAGACGGCGAATATCGCGCACCTTCGGCAGCAGCTCTGCAACGACCGAGGCCTGCCGTGCCCTTCCCGCGCTGGCGTATCCAAACCCGGTCGCCACCAAGGCCATGCCGAGATCGGTCACCGCTGAGGCGGCAATCCGTCGAACACCCTCGGCGCTCGTGCACGACGCACCTAATCCGCGCACTGCTGCGTACTGGCGTCCGAGCGCGGGCACATCCACCACTCCGACGCAGACGACACCGTCGACCTCGGCAGCAACACTCACCGACCACAGGGGCAGGCCGTAGAGGTAGTTGACCGTCCCATCGAGGGGATCGACGATCCATCTCACATTCGTCCTGGTGGGGCGGTCGGTCCCTTCTTCTCCCAGAACGCCGTCGTGCGGCCGCGCTTCGGACAGCATCGTCAAGATCAAGGCTTCGGCGCGTCGGTCCATTTCG
>JAYNIC010000160.1:0-5654 GCA_038108715.1 Candidatus Nanopelagicales bacterium
CGCCGACGAGCCCGAGCCCGCCGACGACCCCCATCCGCGTGGGCACGGGACTAGCCCACGATCGTCACGGCGATGCTGTCAACCAACTCGCCGTCTACGTTTTGGGAACTCACGTGAATGGTGGCATTCGTGCCACTCAATGAGACAGCCCCTGTGGTCTCGCCAAGCGGGGTCGTGTCGTCTGCGAGCGTCACGCTGAATGCTTTGCCGTCGCAAGCGGCGACAATGCCCGCGGCGCCAGCAAGCACAATGCGATTCATGCGACCCCCGAGGTCCCAAACGAACTTGGTCCCCGGCGCACCTGGAGGGCTGTCCTCCTGGCGCGATGTTGCGCACCCGCCGGCCGGTAGCAGGCGTCACCCGTGGCGCGTGTTACTCGGTGACCTCATGAATGTAGGAAGCCCAGGGAAGGGTGTCAACGCAACACGTCCGTTAATCGGATGGTGGGTCCGGCCGACAGCCGAATCTGCCCGGCCGTGCCAGAGTGTCGGCGTGAACCAAATGAACCCACTGACCCGAGCGATAGGCCTCGTGCTTCTCATGATCGGCGGCTTCTGGTTCTTCATGGGCATTGGCGTCATCAAGGACAGCGTGCTGTCGAACAATCCGATCGGCACGGGGCTGGGCGTGCTCTTCCTCGCTGGGGGCGCATTCGTCCTCTGGCGCGGGTGGGTCCCCAACGGCGGCCGCACCGGCGGCGAAACCCCGCAGCAACCCCCCGAAGATTCCGCCAAGGGCGAGTGACTTCGCACCGACCGACGAAGGGTGAATCCACAGGGACACAATGGCGGGCATGGAGTCCGAAGTCCTGCGCCTCACGACCGGTGACCGCCTCACCACGGATATCACCGGTGCCGTGGCGCGATTCTGCGCCGACAAGGGCGACGGACTGTGCAGTGTCTTCGTCCCGCATGCCACGGCCGGCGTTGCCCTCTTCGAGACCGGTTCGGGGACAGAGGAAGACCTCGAGTTCATCTTGGAGTCGATGCTCCCGCGAGGCGCGCACTTTGCGCATCGGCACGGCTCACCCGGTCACGGCCGCGATCATGTCTTGCCGGCTTTCATCTCGCCCAGCCTGGTGATCCCCGTCCTCGACGGTCGGCTCACTCTCGGCACCTGGCAGAGCGTGGTTTTCGTGGACTCGAACGTCGACAATCCGCAGCGCGAGGTGCGGCTGTCCTTCCTCGCGAGCGCATGACACGTGCCGTGACCTGCCGCTAGCCTCGCTAGACGGCTTGGGTGGGAGGTGTGGCGTGCGTCGCTGGCTTATCGGCGGAGCAGCAATGGCGCTAGGGGCGGCGCTGCTGCCACTGCCCGCGCAAGCCATCGTGCTTACCCCCACCGAACCGAACCGTCAGTGTGGTTGGCCCATCGCGTATCCGGGCGACGCCAACTACGCCTTCCCGGATACGAACGCCGCCTACTTCGTGCAGGCCGCCGTCTTCCAGCTCGACGAGCCCGGCGAGAAGATCATCATCACGGGAAAGGACCCCAAGGCGCGGTACTGGTCCATGCAGACCTACCGGTTTACCGACTCCTCGCTGATCGATTCGGTGAACGACACGCAGGTCAAGCGCACCGGCAAGGGCAAGAAGCGAAAGTGGACGATCAGCATCGTGCCCGAGGCCGACGACAACGGCAAGAACCCGAACGTGCTGTCGGCGTCGTCCTGGAACGGCACCGATCTGAGCAACCTCACCGTCGTCATGATGCGGGTCTACGTCTCGAAGACCAACGACGCCTCGGGCGGGCCGTTGCCCAAGGTGACCGTCAAGTCCGGGAAGGGCAAGAAGACCAAGACGGTCAAACTCAAGACCTGCAAGCCCTCTCAGGTCGGTCCCCCCGAGAACCGCCCTGTGCTCGAGCCTGCTGTCGGCGCTACCGACCGTTTCGCGCGGGGCGAGGCTGAACGCTTCTACGCCAATGTGGACAACTCCTACCTGGCCGCGCAGAAGGCTTACGACCCGGATTCGATCCTGGTCGTCACGGGCAAGGCACCTAGGGCACCCCACGATGTTCGATACTGGTCGCTCTGCCAGAACGTCAACGCCGGCGACCTCCCCGTCGTCGACTGTCTCCGCGACGATGAGGTGACCGTTGGTGCAGATGGGAACTACCACATTGCCGTCGTGGCGCCGGATCAAATCGTTGATGCCGATCAATCGTCGTACGACGGGGTGAACTTCCTGGACTGGGGCACTCAGCCCGGCTCGACGCAGGAAGACGCTTTCCTCCTCTATCGCAATCTGCTGCCGAAGAAGAACTTCGCTGGCGCGGTCACGCGAGTCCCGTATGGGCAGTTCGCCGAGGACTACCTCGGCGACTACGCGCCACGCCTGGAGTCCATGACTCGCGCGGAGTTCGACGCCGCCTACCGTGCGACGTCGTAAACGAACTCACGTAATGCCAGGTACTTGACCACTGTCTGAACTCCGCGTCACGATCCTGTCGCAGATGTCTCGTGCCGTGTGTGTCTGCTCGCATCCGTGCGATGCGGTCATCAGGGTGGAACGCGTGACTGACCGCCCTACCGACTCGAATGGCGAATCCGCCGGCAATACCGAGACGGACAACATTGAGCGCCTTATGGCAGCGGTCGGCCAGGCGCAGCTCGCTGCCGGATATCCGGTCAATCAAGTGGTGGACACGCTCGGCAAGATTTCCAGCGTCTACGACCGGCCCAATCTGTCCGCCTATGTCTTGCCCAACGGCGTCTTCGTCGACGACGAAGGGACCGGTCGGGCGCGGGTCCTCACCAGTTCTATTGCGTCGATGCGGCTTGACCAGGCCACACAGGTTCATCGCATCACCCGGGACGTCATCAACAAACTTGTGACGCCGGTGCAGGCGATCAAGCAACTGGCTGACGTTCAATCGTTGAAGGCGCGCTTCCCGAATTGGGTTGTCATCATCGCCAACGGCTTCACCGCCGCGGGCTTCGCCCTCGTCTTCCGAGTCAGCCTGTGGGGAGTCGGCATTGCTTGGGTCCTCGGCATGCTTGTTGCGCTCGCCTTGGTGTTGACCGCAAACCGTCCTACCTTGTCCGCCCTTGTGCCCTTCACCTCGGCATTCGCGGCCGCCTTCATCGTTTTCACTGCCAGCACGTTCTTCGACGATGTTCAACCCGTGCGAGTCGTGGCCGCGCCCATCATCACCTTGATACCGGGGGTCGGTCTCACGCGTGGCACCCAGGAACTTGCCAACAACCAAATAGTTTCCGGCTCGTCAAGGCTCATCAGCGCAGCCGTGCAGATTCTCGTCCTCACCTTCGGGATTCTCTCCGGCGCGCGGCTTGCTCCCGTGGACGACTACAACTTCGCCGATCTCACCGAGGCACTGCTGCCCTGGTGGGCAGCCTGGATCGGCGTCCTGATGTTCGCGGTGGCTCAGTCGATGGTGTCCAATGCACCAAAGGGATCCATCCGCATCATCGTGGTGCTCCTGCTGGTCACCTACGGACTCATGGCCCTGGTATCGGCCGCCATCGATCCGATCCTGGCGGCCGGCGTTGCCGCTGGGGCCGCGTTGCTCGCCGCCACCTTGATTCAACGCCGGTCCCGACGCGGCTTCCCCGCCTTCGTGATCTTTGAGCCGGTCTTCTGGCTGCTGGTGCCGGGTTCGCTCGGGCTCGTGGCCCTGACGGAGGAGTTCGCCGCCCGTGACGCTGCTCTGACCAAGCAGGTTGATGCGGCCGGCAGCCAGTCCTCGTCCGTCATCAATCTGACGACCGGAACCGACGTCCTGACGGTGGCGGCTGGAACGATCATTGCCATCACCATCGGCATGCTCCTCGCCAGCGCGATTGCCCGAGTCGTGCCGGCTCGGGAGGGCGCAGCCTTGGGCTAGTACGTCTCGGCGTGCCGTTCCGACAGCTGTGGATCTCGCTGTGACAGGGTCAAAGTTCCCATGACCGCCGCCGCCTCCACTCTCGAGTCCGCCGGGCCGCTCCTGCGTCGATGGCAGGTCGAGGCGCTTCGTCGGTACGACGACTCTGGGGCGCGAGACTTCCTCGTCACAGCGACGCCGGGAGCGGGCAAGACGACGTTTGCTCTCACCCTCGCCTGCCGCCTGCTCCACCGGCGGGCCGTTCAACGGGTCGTCGTGGTGGTTCCCACCGATCACCTGCGTGGTCAGTGGGCCGATGCGGCCGCCCGGCAGGGGCTGTGGCTGGACGCGGACCTTCCCAACTCGGTCGGTCCGGTTCGTGATGGCAGCCGGGGCTACGTCGCGACGTACGCCCAGGTCGCCACCAAGCCGATGCTGCACCGCAGCCGCACGGAGGCGAAGTCAACGCTGGTGATCATGGACGAGATCCACCATGCGGGTGACGGCCTCACGTGGGGTGATGGGCTGCGCGAGGCCTTCGACTCGGCCAAGCGCCGGCTGGCGTTGAGTGGCACTCCCTTCCGCACCAGAGCCGATGAGCGCATCCCCTTCGTGCGCTATGAGGAGGATGATGACGAGATTCGATCCCTGGCCGACTACGCCTACTCCTACGGCGATGCGCTGGCAGATGGCGTCGTGCGCCCCGTGGTCTTCGCGGCCTACACCGGAGTCTCACGATGGGTGAACGACGCGGGAGATGCCTTCGCGGCGACCCTCGGAAGTGGCAGCAAGCGCGATGAGGACAAGGCCTGGCGTACCGCGCTATCGCCAACGGGTCGATGGGTGCCGCACGTCATCGCTGCCGTCGATGAGCGTGTGCAGGCCCAGCGCGCCGCCGGGATCGAGGATGCCGCCGGCATCATCCTCGCCAACGACCAGGAGACCGCCCGCGCGTACGCTGCCATCGCGGAGAGGGTCACCGGGCAGGCTCCGGCCGTCGTCCTCTCCGAAGACGCAGACGCCTCGCAGCGTCTGAGCAATTTCACCCGCGGCCAGACACGTCTCGTTGTGTGTGTACGGATGATCAGTGAAGGTGTCGACATCCCGCGTGCAACGACACTGGGCTATCTGTGTTCTGCTCGAACGCCGCTCTTCTTCGCTCAGGCAGTGGGGCGTGTCGTGCGAGCGCGCGGTGGAGGCGAGTCAGCGTCGGTCTACCTGCCGGCGGTACGCCCTCTCCTGGCCCTGGCGGCCGAGATGGAGGCGGCCCGCAATGCGGTTGTGCGCGTCCAACCCGCGGACGGGCACGACATGGAGCCGCAGATCGAACGGATCAAGGGCAGCGGCGAAGGGTGGACTGCGCTGGACGCCGACGCTCAGTTCGCACATGTCCTCACCAGCGGTCGCGCGATCACGGCCGCCACCTTGGATGTCGACGAGGACGCCGCTGACTATCTCGGACTGCCGGGGCTACTGAGTCCGGAGGACATGGCAACCGTGCTCGCTGCGCGCGATGCCAAACTACGTCGTCACATCGAAGCGGTGAGTGATGAACCGGTAGCCACGCCGAGCACCTGGCGCGACACGGCGGGGATTCGCAAGGACATCCATCGCATGGTCAGTGTCATCGCAGCCAAGTCGAGTAAGGCACACAGCCAGATCCACGCCGAGGTTCGACAGGCGGTACCGGGGCCGCCAACCTCCGTTGCCGACTACGACACACTGGTCGCCCGCCACGACTTCCTCCTCGCGCTGGCTACCTGAGTGGGTTGACAGAGTCGGGCGTAGCCGATCGGATCTATGCCCTCTCGCCGACGCACTTTTGCGAC
>JAYNIC010000161.1:0-346 GCA_038108715.1 Candidatus Nanopelagicales bacterium
TTCCCCACGCCCCCCAATTCTCGCCGTTGGGGGGGCCCAAACCGTCTAATTTGCTCGGGCTTGCGAGGGGGGTGTGGTCAGCGTTGGAGCGTGAGTGCGGCGACGAGGGCCTGCTGCCGCAGCAGCGACACCTCGCTCGTCGGGTCAAGGATGCCGAAATGATCATCGCCGGGGAGCACGACCAACTCGACATCGATGCCGTGCTCCACGAGGTGATCTCGAATGCACTCGCTCTGTGTCATGAGTACGTCGACGTCGGCATCGCCGTGCAGGATGAGCCGACGTCCCGGATCGGGAGTCAGGAGTGCCCGATCCGTCACGTCGTGTCGATCCCGCCCCAACACCG
>JAYNIC010000161.1:356-5615 GCA_038108715.1 Candidatus Nanopelagicales bacterium
CCGTGGGCTGGGCGGGGCTGGAGGCGCGCCCGTCCGGGGTGGGGTGTGGGGTGGGCCGGTTCGCTCCCGCGGTTGGTCGCGGGCACGTCCTCCGGGCGGCCACCCATGAGAGTGTCCACGGCGCCGTTGCCGAGGTGGTCGGTGCTGGCAAGGGTCAGACAGGCCACGGGAGCCGACAGCACCACAAGGTCGAATGAGGCCGCCTGCGGGTTGGCGCCGGGAGCGCCCGCCGGCAGGTGTCGCCGAGACGTCACCCACTGCGCCAAAGCACCTCCCGCGGAGTGTCCGCAGAGGGCCTTGCGGCTGGCGTCCGCGCCGTGCTCCACGGCGCGCTGTACGCCGTACTCGACGGCAGCCGCCACGTCCTCGAAGGTGGCCGGCCAGCCCGACTCGTAGGTGCGGTACTCGATGCTCCACACCGCAAAGCCCGCCTGTGCCAGAGCCGCAGCACTCGGCTCCTCGATGTCGAGACGGTAGATCGGCCTGAAGTAACCGCCGTGGATGAGGATGACGAGCGGGGCACCTTGGCGGTCGGGCAGGAACCAGTCACCAAACTGGCGCTCGCCAGGGCCGTAGGGCTCACGTAAGCGGCGAATTTCAGTCAAGTCGCCTCCGTAGTGCGTCGGCAGCACGCCAGCAGTCGAGATAGCTCGAGTACAGGGCGGTGGGTGCGAACCGGATGATATCGGGGTTGCGTGTGTCGGCCACGACCCCGTCGAGATCACGAAGGGTTCCGGCCAATACCGCGATATCAGTGGTGAAGCGAAGCGAGAGTTGAGAGCCGTGCCGCTCAGGCTCTTCGGGAGTGACGATCTGCAAACTGCCTGGCGGCAACTCCTCGATCACCTCGGTGAGAAGTTCGCGCAGGTACCCGGTGAGGCGCAGGCTTCTTTCGCGCAGGGCTGGCATGCCAATACGGTCGAATATGTCGAGGGACACCTGCACCGGAGTCATGGCGAAGATGGGTGGATTGGACACCTGCCATGCGTCGGCGGTGGGCGGCGGATCGAAGGCGGGGTCCATGCGGAACCGCGTGTCCGTGCGCGTGCCCCACCAGCCGGCCAGCCGCGGCAGGTCGGTGTTGCGCGCATGGCGCTCGTGGATGAAGCAGCCGGCCAGTGCGCCAGGGCCGGAGTTGACGTACTTGTAGTTGCACCAGGCGGCCCAGTCGACGCCCCACTCGTGCAGTGACATCGGGACGTTGCCGGCTGCGTGGGCAAGATCCCAGCCCACGATGGCGCCAACCTCATGTCCGGCATCGGTGATCGTGGGCATGTCCATCCACTCGCCGGTGAGGTAGTTGACGGCGCTGAAGAGCACCAAGGCGACCTCATCGCCGAGTTCGCGAATCGTCGACACCACATCCTCGGTGCGCAACAAATCCTCGCCATCGCGCGGTCGAAGGCGTAGGACATGCTCGGCCGGGTCAAGGCCGTGCCAGCGAGCCTGGGAGGCAATCGCGTAGCCATCCGACGGGAAGACGATGTCCTCCATGACGATCTTTGTACGGCGCCCTTCGGGTCGATAGAACGTCGCCATCATGAAGTGCAGATTCGCGGTGAGCGAGTTCATGATCACCGCCTCGTGGGGCAGTGCCCCGACGAGTCGGGCAGCGGGGCCCGCCAGCGCCTCGTGATAGTCCTTCCATGGTCGGGGCCCACTCAGTTGGCCCTCGACACCTAGGTGCGCCCAGCGGTCGACTTCGATCTGAAGCGCGGGCGCGGTCGCGCGTGGCTGCAGACCGAGGGAGTTGCCGGCAAAGTAGGCGACCTCCGGGTACGCCGCCCCGGGAGCGCCGGCACCGCCCACAAAGGGTGGAATGCAGAAATCGTCACGCCAACCCGGATCGCCCGCGTCGAGCGCGGGGTCGTAAGCGCGCATGGTCAGATCCTCGTCCTTGCCGACCAGAGTTCGGGGAAAGCCTGGCGCTGCAGGCTGCGCTCGAGCCAGCCGAGGCCGGCGGATCCGCCGGTTCCGGCCTTGGCACCCATGGCACGTCGTACGGCCATCAGGTGCCAGTAGCGCCAGTCACTGAACTCCTGGGCGAGGTCGGTGAGTAGCTCGCCGAGTTGGCGTTCGGGATCGGTGGGGCCGGTCCGCTCGTACAGCGTCACCCACATGTCCTCGACACCTTCGTCGCTCTCGTACGTCGTTGCCGTGTCGCGCGAGAGAACTTCCTCGGGAACATTGTGATCGTGACGACTCAGGTAGGCGAGTACGTCGTCGTACAGCCCGGGGGCCTCGAACGCAGCGACGAGTTCGGCGTAGTTGTCGCCCGCGACGTTCTTATGCGGCCGTAGCAGTGCCGCATCCTTGAAGCCGAGAAGGAACTCCAGGTGCCGGTAGAGGAAGGACTGGAAGCCAGACGCTTCGCCGAGGCTCTCGCGGAAGGCGTTGAAGTCCGGGGGCGTCATCCAGCGGAAGGTGACCCACGATGCGTTGAGTGCGGTCCAGGTGTCGCGGCTGCGACGAAGGGCCACTAGCGCCTCGGACAGGTTGTCTTCGCGCAGGAATCGCTGGGCCGTCCGCCATTCGAAGGCGATGAGCCGGAAATACAGCTCCATGACCTGGGACATGACCAGGAACATGTATTCGCCCGGATCATCGGTCATCGTCTCCTTGAAGTGCGCGAGGGTCGATGAGCCCACGTAGGCGTCATACGGGGTCGTGCCGCCAAATTCGAGTTTGGGGGCCTCCACTCCCTCGGACTGGCGACGTGAGGGATTGCGTCGACTCGTCATGCCTCCATCCTGTCCCTTCGGGCATCGCCGCGCGCCGATATCAGCCGAACGGATGAGGAACTCTTGGCCCGATCTGCGCGTCTATCATCTGGAGCGCCGCACGAAGCGGCCACGGGAAACGGAGAAGGACATGAACTCGACCGCACGCCGCGGTATCACCATCGCCGCCGCCAGCGTTCTTGCGCTTGGTGGCGCGGGCATTCTCACCGCTTGCGGTGGGTCGTCTTCTGACAGCACGACGTCCAGTTCGGCTGCGGCGTCCTCATCCTCCGAGGGGGGTACCGGTGTGATCGGACCGGTGATCGTTGAGCCCGGCACCACCAGCGCGGAGATCTCGGTTGGCCGCATCATGACCTTCAATGTCGCGGACCCCACAGTGTGGATGATCTCGACGAGTGACCCGGAGGTCATGGACGTGACCGCCGGTAAAGAAGACATGGGCGCCACGTACCTGCCCGGTGGCGAGGCCCTGAAGGAAGGTACGGCCGAGATCGTGCTGACCAACATGGACAACGCCGACGACAAGTGGACTATCCAGGTGACGGTCACGCCGTAGCACGGCTCAAGGCCACCGCGACGCCCACGGGACGCGCGGAACGGCGAAGGGGCGGGTAGCGCAGAGCTGCCCGCCCCTTCTGCATGCCCCCACTCAGCGGATGGGAATAAGGGGCGAAGGGCCCAGACATCAGCGCGATTTCGCGACACAATGGGGCCATGTGGTGGTTACTCATTGTGGTTGCGGTCATCGTCATCGTCGTCATTGTGGGCGTTGTCCAGTTCAACAAGCTCAGACGACTTGATGTGTCGGCGGAGGGTGCCCTTGGCGATATCGACACGCTGCTTACCAAGCGCGCTGACCTCGTGCCGAACCTGGTGGAAACCGTCAAGGGATCCCGTGATTTCGAAGCCTCCACGATGGAAGCACTCACCGACGCGCGAGCACGAACCGCATCGGCGCAGACCGTGCAGGAGAAGTCTTCTGCGGACGGCATGATGACGGGCCTGCTCGGTCGCTTGTTTGCCGTTGCCGAGGCGTACCCGCAGCTCATGACCACGACCAACTTCGGTCAGCTGCAGGGTCAACTGGCGGACATCGAGGGCCAGCTGCAATTCGCGCGCCAGTACTACAACGACTCGGTGGTGCACCTCAATACGGCCCTGAAAACCATTCCGTCCATGTGGTTCGCCGGCATCGCGAGTGTCTCTCCCCGCGAGTTCTACCGTGAGCCGGACGACGAGCGGCGGAGCGCCCCCGACGTGCAGTTCTGATCATGACGCGGGTTCTTCGATGGCTCGGCGCGGCGACCCTGGGCGTCACGGCGTGGTTCTTGGCCGCACCTGCAGCACAGGCATTCGAGACGATCTCCTCCTATGAAGTCGCTGCGGTGGTGACCAGCGAGGGCGACATGAACGTCACCGAGACCATCGTCTATGACTTCGACACCGACGAGCGGCACGGCATCTATCGCGCCATCCCCTACGCGGATGAATTGCCCAATGGCCAGCTCTGGAGCCATGCCATCACCGTCACGTCGGTCACGATGGATGGAGCGCCGGTCCCCTATGACGTCAACGATGTTGGCTTGCTCCGCGAGATCAAGATTGGCGATCCGGATGTGACCATCACCGGCAGCCACGTGTATGTCATCTCCTACACCGTTGTCGGGTCTCTGCGCCCCATGACACAGGAGGACCTGGCGGAGTCGAATCCCTACGGCTTTGCCCCGGGTGATGTTGAGCTGTACTGGGACTTCATCGGCACCGATTGGTACGCACCCATCTACTCCGTGACGGTGTCCGTCCAGGGCCCCGGATCCGTGCTGGCGGCCGAGTGCTTCACCGGCACCGTCGGCGCAACGACCCCATGCCGCGATCGCATTGAGGGGACGGGCGTCACGTTCCGCCACGACTACCTCGGACCGGGGCAGGCTTTGACCGGTGTCATTGCCTATCCCGGGGCGGCGTTCACCACGCCTCCGATCTATCTGGTGGAGGACCCTCCGCTGTCAGAATCGCCGGGCCGCGTTTTTCTCTTCGCAGGCCCGCTGGCTCTCGTCGCCCTGCTCCTGCCCTCGGCGATCGTGCTCGTGCTTCGCCGACGAATTCAGCGCGTGGCCATCCCCAATCCGGCCGTGCAATTCGGCCCCCCCGACGACCTGAGGCCCGCCGAGATCACCGTGAGCATGGACGGTGAGTTGGAGGCTCGCGGCGTCATGGCAACGCTGCTCGACCTCGTCGCCCGGCGCTACATCACCTTGTCGGCGCAAGATCCTGGCCTGATGCGCAAAGGACGAATCGACCTGGCCTGGTGGGGTGCCGGCACCGACGGTTTACGACCCTGGGAGGAGAAGTTCCTGGCAGAGATCTTCGAGGGCCGCTCCCAGGCCAGTCTCGAGGGCTACGACGCTGGCTTCGCCAAAGCGGTCGTCGCGATGCGCGACGAACTCAAGAAGGAGGCGACCGCCACCAGGAGGTACAACCCTTCAATGCACGAGGCTCGTGGGCCGCTGGGCTGTGC
>JAYNIC010000162.1:0-931 GCA_038108715.1 Candidatus Nanopelagicales bacterium
TCGTCGAGGGGGACGGCGTCGAGATCGATCTGTTCGTGGTCGACGCGCTCCACCTCAGCGACGGCATGGGCGAGGGCGGACTGCATACGGACACCGAGGACGTCGAGTTTGAGCAGGCCGAGGGTCTCCACGTCGTCCTTGTCGAACTGACTCATCGGATAGCCCTGGCCGCTCGGTTCGACCGGGGTGCGATCGAGCAGGCTGGTGTCGGAGAGCAGGACACCGCATGGATGCATGGCGACGTGACGGGGCAGGCCATCGAGGCCTTCGACGAGTTCCCAGAAGTGGTTGAGCTCACCACGCTCGGTCATGCGCCCGAGGCCGGAGGTGCGGAGCTCGGGTAGGTCGCGCAGGGCATTGCGCGCATCACGCGCGCGGATATGCGGGAAGGCCTTGGCGAGGGCGTCGACCTCACCGGGCGGCAGGGCAAGGGCCGCTCCGACATCGCGAATGGCGTGGCGCACGCGGTAGGTCTCCATCATCGACACCGTGGCGACTCTTCGTGCACCGAAGCGTTCGAAGATTGCGTCGTAGACCTCGAGCCGCCGCGCGGATTCGACGTCGATGTCGATGTCGGGCAGTTGCCGACGTAGCGGGGTGCAGAAGCGCTCCATGAGCAGGCCGTAGCGCATCGGATCGATGCCGGAGATGCCAAGCAGGTGGTTGACCAGGCTGCCTGCACCCGATCCGCGTGCGGCCACGCGGATGCCGAGGTCTCGGGTGAGGTCGACGACCTCGGCGACGGTGAGGAAGTAGGTGGCGAACTGCAAGGTGGCGATGGTGTGGAGTTCGGATTCAAGGCGATGACGGGCGGCGATGCGTTCGGCACCGTGGTAGCGATCCAGCGCCCGCTCGCAACGCGCCCGCAAAAGCGCATCCCCCTTCTTGTCTCCTTCGCCGAGTGTCGGGGGTGGGGGGGGGCGTTGTGTTT
>JAYNIC010000162.1:952-5576 GCA_038108715.1 Candidatus Nanopelagicales bacterium
CCCCCCCCCTCGGCCCACCCGCCGGGGGTGGGGTCGGGGGTGGCATTATGACCCGAACCCCCCCCCCCCCACCCCGACACTCGCGGGAGAAGTGATGACGTCTAACTCGGGGACGGCGATCTCGCCGATGCCGAGGTCAGCGGGAGTGAGCGCGCACTCCTGGGCAGTCTCGACGGCAGCGGCAAGAAGATCGCGCGCAATACGACGACCCGCACCGGCCGCACGGGCGATCTCGTCGGCGATCTCAGCCATGAAGGAAGTGGGAGCGAGGAAGCCCTGGGCGTTGGGCCGGTCCCGGTGTCGCTCATCAAGGGGTACCAGTCGGCGGGCAGAGTCCAGGACGTCGACCACGCGAGCCTGACGCGGGGTGGCGTAGCGAACAGCGTGGGTGAGGACGGGGGTGATGCCGCGTTCACGTGCCCAACCGAGCGCACGCGCAGCAGTAATAGTGGACAGGGTGCCGCGCGGGGCACGATGGCTGACGATTTCGATGCGCAGTGCGTCACCGAAGATCTCGTGCCAGGGTGCAACAAGTGAGTCAGCGAGATCGGGCCGCTGCACGGCAAGCGCCTCGAGGAGCGGTGAGTGCGGGCCAAGCATGGCGATGAGGCCATCGGAGTGCGCAGCAATCTGTTCCATGGTCGCGGCAACACCGCGGGCATCGGCGTGACCACCCTCGGTCGCCCGCGTCGAATGCACCGCACTGATGAGGTGACATAGCGATGCCCAGCCGCGTCGATCACGGGCAAGGAGGACGGCGCGTGGGTGGCGGGGGTCCACCCACGCACCGCCCCGGGTCGGGCTCACTCCAATCACCGGAGGCAGAGGCGATTGAGCGTCACCAACGTGTGGCAGGTCGAGGGCTAGGTCGACGCCGAGGACGGGAGCGATGCCGTGTGCCGCGCAAGCCTGAACGAAGCGCACCGCACCGTAGACACCGTCACGATCGGTGAGCGCGAGCAGCGGTTGACCATGCTCGGCCGCATGTGCGGCAAGCTCGGACGGCATCGAAGCGCCGTGACGCAGCGAATACGCCGACGCCACGTGGAGGTGGGCGAACTCCACGGCACGCGCCTCACCCCGTCGCCGGCAGGGCCTGCTGCCGGTCGATGTGCAGCAGTGCGCACACCTGGTCGTGGAAGATCTCGGCATCGCGCATGAGGTCATCGGCCTCGCGTTGGGAGACGACGGGCAGTCCGGCCTCGGCAGCCGCACGTTTGGTCGCACTGGCGGCGAAGAAATCGGCCCATTCCCCCAACTCCGGGGCAACGATGGCTAGCACCGACCACACACTGCGCAGTCGCGCACGGCCCTTGCTCGGCTGGGCGCGCGCCGCCAACACCGCGGCGGCCGAGCGCAGTGCAGACAGATGTGCCCGGGCGTAGCGATCTCCCGCTGTCTCAGCGATGGCAGCCTCGGTCAATCCACGCTGGGCGGCGGCGAGCAGGTCGGCACTGGGGGTGGTGGGTCTCATGACGCCTCCCATCGGTTCTGGTCGTGCAGGTCTGGTTCGTGCAGGTCTGGTTCGTGCAGGTCAGTCAGCAATGCGGTGCAGGGTCCAGCCCTCGCCGGAGCAGGACAGGTCGTAGACCCCGGAGCGAGCGATCGGCGAACGAGACACCGATCGAGGGAAGGCCTCCACCCGCCAGGTGTGGGTGTCGTCGTTGGGCTGCTCCGGAGCCCGCCACCAGGCAGCCCCGCTCACCCAGTGGCCGAGGACAGCGGTGACGACGTACCCCCGGCCCTGCCAGGTGAACCGCATCGGCCGACGAGCAGTGAGAGCAACGTCCGTCACCGGGGCGGCGTACTGTCGGGCCATGGTCACCTCCTCGCGGTGGGCTCCTCGCGGTGGATCGCGTGAAGCAGGTATTCGAACACCTGTTCGAACAGTAGACCCAGGGTCCGACAGTCGTCAAGAGGCGCCTGCCCTGGCCACGGGGAACAATGACGTCCGTGACTGACTCCCTCTATGACCTGACCTTCACCGACAACCACGGCGCCGAGGTGCCGATGGCCGACTTCACCGGCAAGCCCGTACTCGTGGTCAACACGGCAAGCAAGTGCGGCTTCACCCCGCAGTACGACGACCTGCAGAAACTGCATGAGGAACTCGGCCCTCTCGGCCTGGTCGTCCTCGGTTTCCCGTGCGATCAGTTCGGCCACCAGGAGCCGGGCAACGATGGCGAGATCGAGGAGTTCTGCCGCGTCAACTACGGCGTCACCTTCCCGCTGTCGACGAAGATCGACGTCAACGGCGGCAACACGCACCCGGTGTTCGCCTATCTGAAGGATCGCGCGGGCGGCAAACTCGGCTCCGCGATCAAGTGGAACTTCACCAAGTTCCTCGTCGCCCCCGATGGCACCACGGTGAAGCGTTACGCCCCAACGACCAAGCCGTCGGAGATCGCCGGCGACATCACCGCGCTCCTTGACTCCTAATCACGTACGCGAGGTACGCCTGCGACGCAACAGTCGCATGGCCACTTTCTTGACCGCCGCCACGGTGGCGGTAGGCGTCATCATCGCGCTGCGCGGATTCCGCGGCTCACTCCCGGCCATCATCCTCGGAGGAATTCTTGTCATGGCCGGCCTCCTTGCCTACACACGTGCCCTGCGCCCCTGGTACCTCGGTCAGCAGGGCTTGTCCCTTGCCGGCAATCAGCGCCTGGCCTGGACAGATGTCACACGCATCCAGGTACTTGCCGTCACCCCGAAAGGTGCCGGCCGCGGGATGCCGCGCGTCGACCTGGTCATCAGTACGCCGCAGCGCACTGCCCGATTGCTCCTGCTCTCGCGCAGCGATGGCGAGAAGGTCTGCGCACTCCTCGAACAGGTGCTGCCACCGACCGTTGAAGGTCGGCAGAATCTCTGGCTCATCGACAACGCTTGGCGGCATGTGCCGTGATGCTCTAGGCCCTCGAGACCGTGACCGAGGCCGCACCAGCACGCGCGGTCGCCACTGCACCCGCCGAAAGTGGAATCGCCTGAGTCAACCCACCGGTGATGACGACGTCGCCGGCCCGCAACACCGGCTCCCCCACTTCGCGAGCCGACGACAGCTGCTCCGCGAGCCAGCGCAGGGCATGACGGGGATCACCCATCGCCGCATTTGCCCGACCGCGGCGCACCTCGGCCTCCCCCGAAGTCGTCACCACCTCGATCTCCACCTCAAGGTCGCCCAGCTCGGTCACCGCGTCACCAACCACGGCGTACGCGGCCGACGAACCATCCGCCGTGTTTAGGGCCCAATCGAATCGGTAGTCGCGCCACACCGAGTCGACAACCTCGATCGCCAGCCGCCACTCGCCGACAGCGCTATCGATGTCACGCGGGTCCGTGACATCGCGCGCGAGGACCGCCGCGATTTCCGGTTCCACCCGCGGATGCACGACACCGAAGCGGCCACGCTCATCAATTGCTGAATCTGCTACCGATGGCACCGTCACTCCCGACGGCAGGATCATGTCCGACAGCAGCGGCCCGTAGTTTGGCTCAGCGATTCCCATCTGTTCGCGCATCGCCGCCGAGGTGTAGCCGAGCTTCCACCCGGCGATCGTCATACCGCGCGACAGACGCCAGTCGGTGATCATCTGCTGGACGTCGTACGCCACCTGGGCATCGAAGCCATGATCGAGCGGTGCGTCGAGCAACTCACCGGCCGAGCGCGCCGCAATGATCCGCTCACCGAGTTCGGTCGAATTCACTCCCCCATCCTGACGCATAGGATCCAGTCATGACGACGGCAGCGCAGCAGTGGCGTGACGACCTGGCCTCCTGGGCCATCCCGGACGAGATCCTCGAGCAGGCCCCGCAGAATCCATGGATCCATCCGGTTGCCCAGTTCCTCGCCCCGGACGGCCCCATCCCCGACTCCCCCGCGCACCAGGCCGCACGTGACGCGCTGCCCGCGGGTGGTTCGGTGCTCGACGTGGGTTGTGGCGGAGGTCGCGCCGCACTCGCCCTTGTCCCACCGGCCGGACTCCTCATCGGCGTCGATCACCAGCAGGGCATGCTCGATGCCTTCGCTGAGGCTGCCGCCAAGCGCGGTGTGGCGAGCGAGACGATCCTCGGCGACTGGCCCGACGTCGCCGACGTCACGCCGATGGCCGACGTCGTCGTCTGCCATCACGTGGCCTACAACGTGTGGGAGCTGCCCGACTTCGTGCGCGCCTTGACCACCCATGCCCGCCATCGCGTCGTCCTCGAACTCCCGGTGCGCCACCCGCTCAGTTGGATGAACCCACTGTGGAAGCAGTTCTGGGACCTAGACCGACCCAACTCTCCCACCGCCGACGATGCACTCACCGTCATTCGCGAGACCGGGTACGACGCCCAACTCGTTGAGTTCGATGATGTCTACGAGCGCATCCCTCTCGATCCAACGGCCCAGGGCGAAGCCGCCTGCATTCGACTATGCCTCCCCCTCGATCGTGCCGACGATGTCGCCGCCGCCGCGGCCGAAGCCGATGCCGGTATGCCACGCCGCCTGGCGGCGATCTGGTGGGAGGTCTAGGACGAGGGACACGGGGCGCTATCGCAGGCGCTTCGCCAAGCGATCCAAGGACTTCTCGAAGGCCTTGCGGGTAGCGGTCGCTACGGCCGGGGCGGCGAAACTCGGCACACC
>JAYNIC010000163.1:0-4164 GCA_038108715.1 Candidatus Nanopelagicales bacterium
TGTTGACCCCCGGGAAGTAGCCCGCGACGAGGTGATCCGCGTGAAGCAGGTACTGATCCTCGCCGGGGACACTCGGACCAGGATGGCTGTGCTGCTCGGCGTTGAGGTTCTCCTCATGCTCGAAGACTGGCAGCTCGGCGGGGTCATTTTCTTCGCCGGGCTGGATGCCGCCTCGGGTGTCGAAGCCACTCATTCTGGAGTCCCCTCGGTCAGGTTCTCGCCGGTTGCGGTGAGTTGCTGGTCGTGGTGGGCACCGAGGTAGGCGTCGATGACCCGCTGGTCGCCCATCACCGACGTGGGAGTGCCCTCGGCGATGATTTGGCCTTGGGCCATGACGACGACCCAGTCGCTCACGTCGCGCACCATGTCCATATCATGCTCGACGAAGACCACGGTGGTGCCCTCTTCGCGGATGTCGCGGATGTGATCCAGAAGGCTCTGCTTGAGGGCTGGGTTTACGCCGGCCATGGGCTCATCAAGCATGATGAGCTGAGGCCTGAGCATGAGGGCGCGAGCCATTTCGAGCAACTTTCGTTGACCTCCGGATAGCGATCCGGCGAAGTCGTCCGCCTTGGCTGCGAGGTTGAAACGCTCGAGCAGTTCGGTCGCGCGCTCGGTGACCTCCTTCTCCTGGGACCGCCAGGTGAAGGGCAGGATCGACAGCAGCATGTTCTCGCCGGTCTGATCCGTCGCACCCAGTCGCATGTTGTCCATGACAGTCATGCGCGACAGGCTCTTCGTCAATTGGAAGGTGCGCACCATGCCCTTGCGGGCGAGGCGATGCGGTGCGCCACCCGAAATCTCGGTGCCGTTGTAGGTCCAAGTGCCGTTATCGGCCTTGTCGAAGCAACTGAGCAGGTTGAAGAACGTCGACTTGCCAGCGCCGTTTGGTCCAATGAGGGCTGTGATCGCCCCCCGCTGGAATTCGGCATGGTCGACGTCGACGGCGGTCAGGCCGCCGAATCGCCGCACGACATGGCTTGCGACGAGGATCGGGTCCGGCTTGGCCACCCCCGGATCCGAGGGGAGCCCCGCTAGCGCGGCAACCGCCTGGGTTTGAATGTCACCGGGCATCGAGCGCGATCTCCTTCCGGTCTCCGAGGATTCCCTGTGGTCGGAAGATCATCAAGAGCATCAGCCCTATTCCGACCAGGATGAAGCGGATCGGTCCGATCTGCGTGGTGTCAAGGAAGGTGATCGTTCCGCCCTGCACGAGCCCGATGAGCATTTGCTCGACGAAGACCAGGAGGAACCAGAAGATGATCGCGCCCAGGACTGGGCCGAGAACCCGGGCGGCGCCACCGAGGATGAGGATCGTGTAGCAGAAGAAGGTGAAGTCAGGGACGAACGAGTCCGGCTGTACCGACTGCTTGGCCACGGCCCAGAAGATGCCCGCGAGGGTGCCGAACAGGCCACCGAGGACAAGCGCCTGCATCTTGCGCAGGTAGGTGCTTTTGCCGAGCGAGCGCACGGCGTCCTCGTCCTCGCGGATGCCCTTGAGGATGCGGCCCCACGGGCTGCGCATGAGCGCCCAGGTGAGCAGCAGCAGCAGAGCGATGACGATCCAGCCGACGATGACGACCCAGAGGTCATTGCGGGAGAAGTTGAGCGGCCCGAACTCGAAGCGGTCCTGTTCGGGGAAGGGGTTGAGTGCGTAGAAATCATCGCCCATTTTGCCGCTGATCCCCTGCGATCCACCGAGGGGATCGAGGGACTTGGTCGCCAGGCGCATGATTTCGCCGGTGGCAATGGTCACGATGGCCAGATAGTCGGCTCTGAGTCTGAGCGTGGGTACGCCGAGGATCAAGGACAAGATCACCGACAGGACCAGGGCGACCAGGATGGAGGTCCAGAGGTTCCATCCGCGGTAGATGACGAACACGCCAATGCCGTAGGAGCCAACGGCCACGAAGGCGATCTGGCCGAAGTTGAGCAATCCGGTGTAGCCGAACTGGATGTTCAGGCCCATCGTGGCGAGCAGGTAGATGATCGCTGTGACGCCGATGGCCTGGGTGATGGCCTGGGTGAAGACGAAGGCGAGGTCCATGTCAGCCCACCCTTTCCGCTCGGCCGAGTAAGCCCTGGGGTCTGATGAGGAGCAGCACGATCATCAGAGCGAGGGCCGCGGCGGTCTTGAGCTCCGTTGGCACGATGAGCGTGCTGAGCTGGACGGTGATGCCGACGACGAAGGCGCCGACGATGGCGCCGCCGATCGTGCCGAGTCCGCCGAGGACAACGGAAGCAAAGAGCACGAGAAGGAGGTATTGGCCCATCGTCCAAATGACGTTCTGGGTCATGCCGAGGAAGACGCCTGCGAACGCGGCGAGTCCTGCGCCAAGGGTCCAAACGACAGCGATGACGCGCTCCACGTTGACTCCGGAGGCAGAGGCAAGCGCCGGATTATCGGACACGGCACGAGTCGCCTTGCCGATGCGCGAACTGCGCAGCCACAGCACGGTGGCTACGAGTATTGCCACAGCGAGCGCGGAGAGCACCATCGACTTCGGTGTGATGAAGACCGGGCCGATTTCGACTCCGGGCTGCCCGGCGAACTGCTCGTAACTGCGCGGGCTGCCGCCGAAGAAGAGGAGGAGGGTGTACCGGATGGCGATGGCCATGCCGATTGTGACGATCATGGCGGCGATGAGGCCGGTCTGACGTCGGCGCAAGGGTCGCCAGATGAGCTGGTTTTGCCCCCAGCCCCACGCGAGGGCGCTCACGATGACCCCCAGGGGGGCCGCGATGAGGATGTTGAGGCCGATCGGCGGGGCATTGAGAACCAGTGTGGTGAACGCGCCGAGGGTGAGCAGCTCACCGTGGGCGAAGTTGGTCAGGCCGGTCGTGCCAAAGATGAGGTTCAGGCCGAGAGCCGCAAGGGCGATGAGAAGGGACAGAATGATGCCGTCCACGACGAGCTGGAGGACTCGGCTGAGCGTGATCGATGAGCCGCCACTAGCACCGCCGTCACCGCCGTCGCCACCACCACCACCGCCACCGCCACTGTCGCCCACACCGACGGGGAAGAGCACCTTCTTGTCGCCGGTGAGGACGTTGACGGTCCGCTCGGGGCCGTCCTTGACCGCCTGGCCGTCGGGGATGGTGGCCTCATCGAGGGTCACGGTGTACTTGCCCGACTTAGGGACCGGGACGGTGGCCATGCCCTCGTCGTCAGTGGTCCCGGTCCCGCTGAAGCCGTCCGCGCTGGTGACCGTGACTCCCACCCCTGGAATGGGAGCCTTGTCGGCATCGGTCACGACGGCGGTGATGGACGGCCCAGCCGCGTGCGACACCCCGCCGAAGGCCAAAAGTGCGGCGAATACGCCGATCGCGAGCAGGACGAGACGGGTTGCTCCCCGGTGCACTCGGCCTCCTGGTGTTGTGGGTGAGGCCCCCAGGGGGCCGGACTGCCTGCGAGCATAGTCATGGACGGCAGGACTGTGGCGCCTATCGATGAATTCTGTGGCCGAATTGCGACGGACCCAGGGGCTCTCGGAGATCGCTCACTTCGCGTGTTCAGACGGACGATCCCGTAGGAAGCAGGTCAGGCGGGCGGTGCAGATTCGTCGGCCCTCGTCATCGGTGACCACGATGTCGGCGGTAGCGAGCGTGCGACCCAGCTGGGCCGGGGTCGCGGTCGCGGTGACGTATCCGGAGCGCGCACTGCGGTGGTGCGAGCAATTGAGTTCGACACCGACCGCGTATCTATCGGGACCGGCGTTCAGATTGCACAGCACGGAGCCGGTACCCTCCGCGAGAACCGCGCTCGCGCCCCCGTGCAGAAGCCCAAAGGGCTGCGTGTTGCCCGCCACCGGGATCCGGGCGATGACCCGGTCGGGTCCCACCTCGAGCCATTCGGTGCCCATGCGCCCGCCGAACCCCTCCCGTTCAGCTTCAACGATGCCTTGCAGGGTCAGTAGGGAGTTCTCATCGGTCACGCCGACAAACTACCCGCCGCTGACCACCTAGGATCACGAATGTGACCAACGGCCGACTTCTGCTCCTCGACGGCCACTCCCTGGCCTACCGGGCGTTCTACGCGCTTCCTGCGGAGAACTTCAGTACGACGTCGGGCCAAACGACGAACGCGGTCTATGGCTTCACCTCGATGCTCATCAACGCGCTGCGCGACGTCGACCCAACCCACGTCGCCGTTGCCTTCGATGT
>JAYNIC010000163.1:4174-5550 GCA_038108715.1 Candidatus Nanopelagicales bacterium
AACGGAGGCCTACCCCGAATACAAGGCCACCCGATCGGCAACCCCCGCTGAATTCAAGGGCCAGGTGGATCTGATCCGGGATGTCCTCACCGCTATGGGCATTCGGTGGATCGAACGAGACGGCTTTGAAGCGGACGACATCATCGCCACCCTCGCGACGCTCGCCTCATCCGCAGGAATGGAGACGGAGATCATCACCGGGGACCGCGATGCCTTCCAGCTGGTGTCTCCGGAGGTCACGGTGCTCTACCCCCGGAAGGGTGTCTCCGACCTGGCTCGGATGACGCCGGAGTCCGTGCAGGAGAAGTACGGACTGGCCCCCGGGCAGTACGCCGATTTCGCGGCGCTGCGGGGTGACCCCAGTGACAACCTGCCGGGGATCCCGGGGGTCGGCGAAAAGACGGCAACCAAGTGGATCACCACGTACGGCAACCTCGCCGGGCTTGTCGACCACGCCGATGAGATCACGGGCAAGACCGGGGACGCGCTCCGGGCCGCCCTGTCGCAGGTCCTGGTCAACAGACGGCTTACCGAGCTCGTTCGGGAAGTTCCCCTCGACCTCGCTCTGGACCACTTCGAGCGGCAACCGATCGATCTCGTCGCCGTTGACGACATCTTTGATGCGCTGCAGTTCCGGGTCCTCAGGGATCGTCTGGCGGACTCCTTGGCCGCGCGGGAACCGGCCGCGACGGAGGTCGTCACCGTCGAACCCGACTCCGTGGCGCCCGGTGGGTGGGGCGCCTGGCTCGACGTTCACGCAGCGGAGCCGGTGGCTCTGGCGATCTCGGGGACATGGGGCGGGGGCTCCGGGCACGTCGACGCTTTAGCGATCGCTGCACCCGACGGAGCCGCGGCTGCGGTGAATGTCGACGATTGGACATCATCCGATGCCTCTGCCTGGGCGGACTGGCTGGTCGACCCGACCGCGTTCAAGGTCATGCATGACGCCAAGGGGCCGATGCTGGCGCTGTGGGCGCGGGGGCTGGACCTCGCCGGACTGAGCGATGACACGGCGCTCGCCGCCTATCTGCTTCAGCCCGCCGTGCGCACTCCGGCGCTCGGCGAACTGTGTGAGCGGTATCTCGGGCGAGCGATCGCCGCGGACGACGCGGGGCAGTTGACCCTCGGCGGTGACGAAGCGGCTGACCTTGCTCGATCGGCGGTGGCGATCTGGGAACTTTCTGCGGTTTTGGGGCCGCAGGTGGTGGCCCGCGGGGCTGACGCTCTCCTGCGCGACGTCGAATTGCCGCTCGAGACCGTCCTGGCGCGCATGGAGTTTCTGGGCATCGCGGCGGATCGCCGGCGGCTCACCGAACTTTCCGAGGAGTTCGGCGCGCATGCTCGCGAGGCGGAGGCTCAGGCACACGGCATCGTGG
>JAYNIC010000164.1:0-5543 GCA_038108715.1 Candidatus Nanopelagicales bacterium
ATCCGGTTGGCGGACCGCCCGGCGATGTTGCGGCCATAAAGCTCGATCCGGCCCATGCCAAAGCCTGCACCAATCTGGCGGTTTCCGAACTTCAGCGGGATGGTTGGCTGCCCAATCAGATGCGAATGTGGCTTGCGAGTCAATGGGCGGTGCGTGACGGCGGCGGCTGGCGTGACGGCGAGGACGAATTCTTTCGGCATCTGCTGGATGGTTCGCGTGCGGCGAACCGAGCGGGTTGGCAGTGGACCGTGGGCGCCCTCACCGGCAAGCCCTACGGCTTCAGTCGTTGGCAGGTGAACAAGCGGGCGCCGGGACTGTGCGAGCAATGTGCGCTGCAGGCTTCCTGCCCGATCGAGGATTGGCCGCCGGAGGACCCGCCCGAACCCCGGGCGTACGTCGACCCGCAGATGCGACGCTCCACTGCCGAGGCTGCGCCGCCACGGACCGTCAAGGCAGGTGCAGCCGAAGCGGTCTGGATCACGGCTGAATCCCTCGGCGATGACGATCCGGCGCTCGCCGCGCACCCGGATCTTCCCGTGCATTTCGTCTGGGACCGTCCCCTGCTCCAACGCTTGCGTCTGGCCCCCAAGCGGCTGGTCTTCCTCGCCGAGACGTTGGCCGACCTCGCGCAACGACGGACACTGCACGTTCATGTCGGCGATCCACGGCAGGAGCTTGCGGGCGTTCCCCTCGCCGCGACCGTCGCACCCATCCCGGGATGGGGCCAGCGGGCTGGAGCACTGAATGTCGTCGAGCCGCACGCGTGGCCTTGGCTCGTCCCGCCTCACGATGGTTCTGTGACCTCCTTCACCGCCTGGCGGCGCCGCGCGAAGGTGTGAAGCGCGCTGGTTAGACTTCCCCGCGCGCAGGCCTTTCGGCAGCGTCGACTCCTAGGTCGCCCTATCGCATGAACGAGGTTTTCCCGTGAGCAAGCCCGTCGTCCTCATCGCCGAGGAACTCTCGCCGGCCACCGTTGAGGCCCTCGGACCCTATTTCGAGATCCGCAGTTGCGACGGTGCCGATCGTGTTCAACTCCTCGAGGCGATCGCGGACGTCGATGCCATCCTCGTGCGTTCAGCGACCAAGGTTGATGCCGAGGCCATCGCCGCGGCCAAGAAGCTGCGCGTTGTGGCTCGTGCGGGTGTTGGCCTGGATAACGTCGACGTCAAGGCCGCGACTCAGGCCGGCATCATGGTCGTCAACGCGCCGACCTCCAACATCGTGAGCGCCGCGGAACTCGCCGTTGCTTTGCTGTTGTCCGTCGCGCGAAATGTCGTCCCGGCCAATATCGCCTTGAAGAATGGCGAGTGGAAGCGCTCGAAGTACAACGGCGTCGAACTATCGGAGAAGACCGTCGGGATCGTAGGGCTCGGCCGTATCGGCGTCCTTGTTGCTCAGCGCCTGTCGGCGTTCGGCGTGAAACTCATCGCCTACGACCCCTATGTTCAGCCGGCGCGGGCCGCGCAGATCGGCGTACGCATGGTTCCGCTCGAGGAGCTCATGGCGGAGTCGGATTTCATCACCGTCCATCTACCCAAGACCCCTGAGACGTCCGGACTCATCGGCGATGATCAACTCGCCCTGGCGAAGCCCACGATGTACCTCATCAACGCCGCCCGCGGCGGCATCGTCGACGAGGACGCGCTATTCCGCGCCATCTCCGAAGGTCGCGTCGCCGGTGCCGGGCTCGACGTCTACGCCAAGGAGCCCTGCACGGACTCACCGCTCTTCGGGCTAGAGACGGTTGTCGCGACGCCCCACCTCGGGGCCTCCACCGACGAAGCCCAGGAAAAGGCGGGCATCGCCGTCGCCAAGTCCGTGCGCCTCGCGCTGGCTGGCGAACTGGTGCCGGATGCGGTCAATGTCCAAGGTGGAGTACTCGCCGAAGCGATTCGTCCGTACGTCCCGCTGGCCGAGCGTCTGGGCGCGATTGTCAGCCCGCTCTTCGACGGAGCTCTCCAGCGTGTCGACGTCGAGGTGCGCGGCGAGGTCGCTGATCTTGATGTGCGCGTGCTTGAACTCGCCGCTCTCAAGGGTGTCCTCCAGGGCCTGGTCCACGATCCTGTGTCGTACGTCAACGCTCCGGTTCTGGCGCAGCAGCGTGGAGTGGAGGTTGCGCTCATTACCGATCGGGAGAGCGAGGATCACCGCACCCTCGTGTGCGTGCGCCTGACGAGTAGTGATGGCGAGACAGTGAGTGTGGCCGGCACCGTTACCGGCCCGCGCGATGCGCAAAAGCTTGTCGAGATCGACTCCTACGACATCGATGTACCGTTGAGCGAGCACATGGTGTTCCTCCGCTATCACGACCGGCCGGGAATCGTGGGTTCCGTGGGTCGAATCCTCGGTGACCACGCCATCAACATTGGCGGCATGCAGGTCAGTCGCGATGAGTCGGGTGAACACGCCATGATCGTGTTGACGGTCGACAGCGTCGTACCGGCCGAGGTGCTTGAGCAGATCGTCGCCGAGATCGGCGCGCACACTGGCCGTACGGTCGATCTGATCATCTAAGTCGGGGCTGGCCCGTTGCCGGCCTCGACAGCGCAATGGGTCTACCCACTTCGCCGAGTGTCGAGTTACGGGGCGAAATCTGGGCGAAATTGCCCCGCTACTCGACACTCGGCAGAAGGGGATCCCTAGCGCACGGCGCGGTTGACCGCGCTGATGATCGCCTTGAGCGATGAGGTCGTGATCGAGGAATCGATGCCGACACCCCACAGGATCTGGCCATCGACCGCGCACTCGACGTAGCTCGCTGCCTTGGCGTCGCCGCCGGCGCTCATCGCATGCTCGGCGTAGTCCAGGACGCGTACGTCGACACCGTGTTGGCCGAGGGCACTGCAGAACGCCGCTACCGGACCGTTGCCATTGCCGGTGAGTTCGACCTCGGTTCCAGCGTCGACGAGGACGACGTTGACGGTGGTGTCACCGTCAACCTCCGAGTCCTGCTTCACAGACTTCAGCGAGAAGCGGCCCCAAGGAGCGTCGGGATCGGGCAGATACTCGGCGGAGAAAACACGCCACATCTCCTCGGGAGAGACTTCGCCACCCTCTTCATCTGTCACCTGTTGGATGACCTGACTGAACTCGATCTGATGGCGCCGCGGCAGTTCGAGTTTGTACTCCGTGCGCATGATGTAGGCGACGCCGCCCTTGCCGGACTGGGAGTTGACCCGGATGACCGCCTCGTAGGTGCGTCCGACGTCCTTGGGATCGATCGGCAGGTAGGGGACCTCCCAGCGGAAATCGTCAACGTCGACACCGGCCTCCGCTGCGTCCGCCTCCATCGCCTTCAGACCCTTGTTGATCGCGTCCTGGTGGGAGCCGGAGAAGGCCGTGTAGACCAGGTCGCCGCCGTACGGGTGACGCTCGTGGACCGGAATCTGGTTGCAGTACTCAACGGTGCGCCGAATGTCATCAATGTCGCGCATGTCCAACTGCGGATCTACTCCCTGGCTGAAAAGGTTCATGCCCAAGGTGATGAGGCAGACGTTTCCGGTGCGTTCGCCGTTGCCGAACAGGCAGCCCTCGATGCGATCGGCACCGGCCATGTAGCCCAACTCGGCCGCGGCGACCGCGGTGCCGCGGTCGTTGTGCGGGTGCAGCGACAGTACAACCGAGTCACGGCGTGCCAGGTTGCGGTGCATCCACTCGATTGAGTCGGCGTACACATTCGGGGTCGCCATCTCCACGGTCGCGGGCAGGTTGAGAATTACCTTGCGGTCCGGGGTTGGCTGCCACACCTCGGTAACGGCATCACAGACCTCGACGGCAAACTCCAACTCGGTCCCGGTGTAGGACTCGGGGGAGTATTCGAAGAAGACCTCGGTCTCATCGGCGATCTGCTCGGCGTACTTCTTGCACAGCTGGGCGCCGTGAACGGCGATATCCTTGATGCCGTCCTTGTCCAGCCCGAAGACGACGCGGCGCTGCAGCGTCGACGTCGAGTTGTACAGGTGGACGATCGCCTGCTTGGCACCGCGGATCGACTCGAAGGTGCGCTCGATCAGGTGCTCGCGCGACTGGGTCAAGACCTGAATGACGACATCATCGGGGATGAGGTCTTCTTCGATGAGCATCCGCACGAAGTCGAAGTCAGTCTGCGAGGCCGACGGGAAGCCAACCTCGATCTCCGTGAAGCCCAGCGCCACGTGCAACTCGAACATCCGCTTCTTGCGAGCTGGGGACATGGGGTCGATCAGGGCCTGGTTGCCGTCGCGCAGGTCGACCGCGCACCAGCGCGGAGCCTTCTCGATGACCTGGGATGGCCAGGTGCGGTCCGCCAGGTCAATGGGCCGGAAGGGAGAGTAGCGCTGCCATGCCATGGGCGAAGGCCGCTGGGGATTGCGTTCGTGGGTGATGTCGGTGGTCATGTCGGTCTCCTCAAAGATGATCGATTGGGGACCGGCGCAGCAGAACTCACCGCGACGAGGGGGCCGGCGTGGCCGCCTCTTCGGCGACCCTAGGCCTCGTCGCGGCGACCAAGGAGGAGTCGCTGCGTAGACATCACCGATGAGGGTAGCAGCCTTTCCCCAGGGACCCACTTGCGCAGCCATCCACAGGTGGCGGGTGACTCCTGTTGAGCCGATCACCGGCGTACCTACGGTCGCGGCACTTCATCCACCGCCGCGGGATCCTCCATCGATCCCGTGGCCCGCCCTTGAGGAGTTCCCGTGTCACGACCCAGCCCACTCGTCCGCCTCCTCCCTGCTGGCTTGGCGGCCTGTCTCATGGCTCCGATGCTGTGGACGGCGCCCGCCCAGGCCGCCCGAGAGGTGCCTCCGGACCGACCCGACGTACGCCGCACCGTGACCGTGCAGGTCAGCGGCGAATGGAGTGGCGAGATCTCGTTCGGTCAAATCGTCACCGGTCCTGGCCGAGCACAGCGGCCACTCCCGGTGAGCATGAGGCTCCCCCCGTGTGGCTGCGACCTTGCCGGCTGCCTGACGACCACTATGACCCTCGATGAATCCGCGGGTGTGCCCAGTGCCGCACGGATCGCATCCGGCCTTTCCAGCGCGGCTCTGCAGCCGTCTGTTGTGGGCGTGAACGTGCGACGCTCTGTCGGAGGGCTGGTGCTCGCTGAGCATGACGCCACGCTGACGATCGCGGTCATGGCCAAGCGCAGCGGCCCCGTCATCCGTCGTACAACCTGGGAGCAAGGGCCGGGCGGCGAACACTTCACCCTCTCCCGAATCGCTCCGATACGCGCCACCATCACGATGGACGATGCGACTCTGTCCGGCGCCGGCGAGCTGGTGAGGACTCAAATCGTGGACTAGGCCCCTCTCCGCAAGCCGACGCCTTTTCGACGTGACGGGGGTGGAAATCGTCGAAAAAACGTCGGCTTGCGGAAGGGGTGACCGGGGTGGCCGACGCGTGGCCGCGCCGGATGGACCACTAGCCTTCGGTCCATGGCGCGCACACTCAATCTGGCCCTCATTCCCGGCGATGGCATCGGCACCGAGGTGGTCGAAGAGGCCCTGAAGGTCCTCGACGCTGTCAAGGGCGACATGTCCATCACAACGCAGGAGTACGAC
>JAYNIC010000165.1:0-5519 GCA_038108715.1 Candidatus Nanopelagicales bacterium
CGCCTGACCCGGGTAGGTCGACCGATCCGAAGGTCTGGCACGCCTCCCAGAGCAGGAAGGCCTGAATATGTTCCTCGGTGAACTCGTGAGAAATGACATCAACGGCACTCAGCGCGCGACGGCGTCGCCACACGCCTCCGTTGGGCAACTCGTCGAGTAACTGATCCAAAGACGGACCCCAGCCGATCGGGGTGTTGTTGGCCTTCCCGAAGGCGACCTTGGCGCGCTCCCAGTCAGCGAGGAAGTCCATGTAGTAGTCGGCATCGCGCTGACTGAAGCGAGCAAATTCCGCGCACGTGCGCTCGGGGTCGAGGTACATCCCGACCTGCTCGCCATCCGGCATGGCAACACGTGCGACGGGATCGGGGTCGATGTAGGTTAGCCCGTGGTCGGCCACGAGCCCGAGGGTGTCATCCCGGATGACGGGGTTGGCCTGAATGATCGTGTGTCCGGTCGAGCATGAGTCCATGAAGGATCCGGGGAGGTACTCCTCGGTCGCGACGCCGCCACCCGGAATCGAGCGGGCGTCCACGATGACGACGGACTTCCCGGCTTTGGCCAGGTAAGCCGCGGCGATGAGCGCGTTGTGTCCCGCGCCTGCGACGACGATGTCAGCCGTGTGCACTTCGGTCATGCAATCGATTGTATTGAGCCACGACATCCCCGTCCTGGGAATGGCATCTACTCCTCGGTCATCGCGGCCACGATGTTCTCGGCCGAAAGAGGCAGGGCCCGGACGCGGACACCGAGGGCGTCGCGCAAGGCATTACCGAGGGCTGCCGCGGTCGGGCCGGAGGCCGCCTCTCCGGACCCCAGCCAGGGCTCGTCGGGGGCCGACACGATGGTCGTCGTCACGGCGGGCACGCTCGGGAAACGCATGATGGGGTACGACTCCCAATCCGACGAGGTGACCGCGCCGGCAGCAAAGGTCACCTGCTCCATGAGCGTCCAGCTCGCGGACTGGATCGCGCCTCCCTCGATCTGATTGCGTACGCCATCGGGGTTCACCACGCGCCCACAGTCGACGGCAATCCACAGGTGCTTCACTGCGACCTGATCGACAGCCTCGACGTCGGCGATGACCGCGCACCAGGCGCCGGTGTTCTTATAGCGCGCAAAGCCGATTCCGCGACCGTTGTTCTCGCCCGCCGCATCACCCCAGCCAGCAAGCTCTGCGACCACTTCAATGACACGCCGTGAGCGCGCATCGGAAAGGTGCCTTAGCCGGTACTCGACGGGGTCGATTCCATACGCGTGAGCCAAGTCGTCGATGTGCGATTCGATGGCGAAGACATTCGTGTAGGCCCCGAGCGAGCGCATCGCCGATGCTCGAACCGGCATGGTGGTGAGCCGATGGGCGACGGCGTGCACATCCGGGATGTCGTACGCCGGAAGCGCATTGCGGCCCGTTCCCTGGCCCGCGGCGAGTGGCGGATCCTGTGAGGGTGGGATCGGCTGGCCATCGGCCTGGCTGGCGTAGGCGAGCAGGCTGGGGGTGGGCAGCGTGGCAGGCCGTGACGAATGCCCGTTGCCGTAGCCGTCCCACCGCCACGACATGATCTGCCCCGATGAGTCCGTGGTCGTGCTGATGTCAACGCACATTGCCGGCGCCATGGGCGACCAACTCAGTTCGTCTTCGCGTGACCAGGTGACCTGGACGGGCACACCGGGGAGATGGCGGGCTGCGAGCGCTGCGTCGTAGGCGACGTCGTCCGCGGGATTGTGCCCATAGCACCCCGAACCCTCGACGTGATGGACGGTGACTCGCTCGGCGTCGATCCCGAGCGCTCGCGCGATGTCCTTTCGTAGCGGGTAGACCCCCTGGGTGTGACTCCACACCTCGAGGTGATCGGCGGTCCACAGGGCAATGGCACAGGCGGTGCCGATGGACGCGTGCGCCACGAAGGGTCGGGTGTAACGCGCGGTCAGCGCGGCGGAGTCTGCGGGAAGTTCCGCATCGCGTCCTGTCCCCTCGGCGAGGACGGTGTCGTCCGTGGGCGCGGATAACAGGAAGGCGGTGACCTGCTCGTCGTCGAGTGCTGGGGGTTCACCGACCCACCGGCACCGGTCCGCGACCAAGGCGCTTGCCGCGATGGCATGGCGCTCCAAAGATGCCACGACGGCAACGAAGCTTCCATCGCGAATGACCGCAGTGTCACCCGGGAGCCCTGATGGATCCGGCTGATCGACCAACTGTGCGCCGCGGTAAGGCGGTCGGATGACGCGACAGAATCTCATTCCGGGCAGGCGCACGTCGTGGATGAACGCAGGCTCGCCCAGGATCTTCGCGTCAAGATCGCGTCGAGGTACCGAGAGACCGATCGCACCGGGGGGTGCCTGCGAATCGCCTGGAACCTCCACGGAGGAGACGGGAATGTCGAGGTCGAGTTCTCCCATCACGGCCAGGGGATCGACACCCCTCGCACCCGCCTCCTGCACGAGAAGGTGACGAGCTGCACGCGCCGCCGACTGCAGCGCCGTTCCCGAATGCTGAATAGACAGGCTGCCGGCGGTGAAGCCCTCATTGGGCGAGCGATCGGTGGACGGTGCCTGCATGCGCACCCGGTCCAGCGGGACCCCAAGTTCGGTCGCGACGATCTGCGCGAGCGCTGTCGCCACGCCCTGACCGAGTTCGGACTTGCCGGTAAAGGCCGTCACGGTGCCATTTGAGTGGAGCACCAGCCACTGGGAGATGAGCGGGTTGTCCTGCAGTGAGGGCGTCATGGTCGCTCGCTCGCTGCCTGGAGGATTGCGGCAATCATGCGGGGATGTGCCCCACACCGGCACAGGTGTCCCTCCAGTGCCTCGCGAACCTGACTCTCTTGGAGCGACGAGCCATATTCGTCGACAAGCGCCGCCGCCCGCATGACGATACCGGTGAGGCAATAGCCGCACTGTCCTGCCTGATGCTCGATGAGGGCCCGTTGCACCGGGTGTGGTCCGGCCGCGGTGAGTCCCTCGACGGTGGTTACCGTACGGCCCTGCGCCGACCAGATAGGCGTGTCACACGAGTGGGCCGGCGTGCCGTCGATCCAGACCGTGCACGCACCGCAAAGCCCGGCGCCGCAGCCGAAACGGGTACCCGTCCGACCGTGCTCGCGCAGCAGCCAAAGCAGGGCGGTCCCGGGCTCGGCGGTGCCGACAATGGTCTGGTTGTCGACCTCGAGGGAGTAGGGCTCTTCCATGTGACCTCGCACGCATAGCAATCGATTGCACTATCCTAGGGGACATTCGCCCCGTAGGAGGACCCGTGACCCAGCGCATTTCCTATGTTCCCTTCGACACGCTCAATGAGTCGATGCAGACGGAGTTGCGTCGCTGTGCCGAGCATGGCACGCCGCGGCCGGAGTCTTCGGCGGTGCGAGCGCACTCTGAACGCTCCTTCTGGTTCTTTGCCGAGTCCTGGCAGCGCATCTTCCGTGAAGGGGTCGTGGACCATGCGATCAAGGAGCTGTGCCGTGTTTACATCTCCCGCACGGTCACGTGCGAGTTCTGCGGAAACCAGCGATCCGAGCAGGCCGTGACTGCAGGCGGGCTGCAGGAGATGCAGTACGACGACCTGCTGAACTTCGAAGCCTCCGATGCTTACACCGACGAGCAGAAGGCGGCTCTGCGATACGCGCAGGCCATCGCGTGGGGGCCGTCCAGCGTGGATCAAGACTTATTGTGGTCGCAGATGGCGGCCTACTTCACCGAGGAGCAGATGGTCGAGCTCGGTTGCTTCATCGGGCTGACCTTCGGGCAGCAGAGCTGGATCCGGCTCCTGGGCATTGATCACCATCAGTACCTTGCCGGCTCGAGTGGGGGAATGGCGCCGGCCTTCGAGGACGCCGAAGCGCTTACGGAGTCCAAGGCGTCGCAGGACTACTGGGCCGCTCGCTAGCGTCCCGCTGCCACCTACGCGAGGAGTTTGGCGGGGCGCTCGAGTAGGGCGGTGAATGCGGCCATCCACTGCGCGGCCGTTGCGCCATCGATGGGTCGGTGGTCGACCGACAGGGAAAAACGCAGCACGGTCGCGACCGCGACGGCACCATCGGTGACGACGGGTGTCTCGCGTGCGGCCCCGACGGCGAGGATGGACGACTGCGGCGGGTTGATGATGGCATCGAAGTCCTCGGTGCCGTACATCCCAAGGTTGGTCAGGCTAGTGACGCCGCCTTCGAGCTCGTGCTGGCGCAGTGAACCGGCTCGTGCCCGCATTGCGAGATCTTGGGTCGTCTGCGCGATCTGCCGAACCGTCAGCCGATCGACCCCACGCACGACGGGCGTCACGAGGCCGTTGTCCGTCGCCACCGCAAGACCGATATCGACGCGCGTGTGTTGGTGCACCGCCTCATCGGTCCATATGACGTTGGCCGTGGGGACAGCGGTGAGGGCTACGGCCATCGCCTTGAGCAGCAGGTCGGTGACCGAGACGCGGAGCTCTTCCCCGTCGTTGATCTCCTGACGAAGTTCGAGCAGTCGATCCACCCGCGCGGAGCCTCGCAGGTAGAAGTGCGGAGCCTGAGTCTTGCTCTGGGTGAGGCGGGTGGCGATCGCTCGACGCAGTCGCGAATGCGGGATGACGACTACGTCGTCATCCGTAGTCACGGCCGGCACCGGAGAGGCTGCGGGCAAAGATGGGACGGGGGCCACGGGCCCGGCAGCGAGGACAGCTTCGATGTCCACGCGGCGGATGCGGCCCTGGGGGCCGGACCCGGTCACGGTCGCGAGGTCAATACCGGCATCGAGGGCCATGCGACGGGCGAGGGGGCTGGCGAAGATGCGGTCGGGCACGGGCGCGGCACCGGGGGAATGCACGGCTGGAGCAACCTGCGCGACAGCGGTGTCTGCTGCCGGCGCCGATCCCACGAGTTCGGTCACGATGGCGTCGACATCGTCGATCGCCTCGCCGGGCGCGCTGATGACAGCGATCGGATCGCCGATGGCGACTTCGGTGCCCTCCGTCACCAGCGGACGCACGATGACTCCGGCGGCCTCCGCCTCGTAGTCGACGACGGCCTTGTCGGTCTCGATGATGGCGATCACGTCGCCGGCCGCATACGACGATCCCGGAGCCAGGGGCCAGGCCGAGAGAAGGGCGCTCTCGGCGCCAGCGGCCACCTCGGGCATCCGCAGGAGTTCAGCCACGGGGTGCCCCCATGATGTCGCGAAGTGCCGCGGAAACCTCGTCGTCGCGGGCGTTGGCCGCACGCTCGAGTACCTTGCTGATACTGGGGGAGGCCTCCCCGCCGGTGACGCGCTGCACCGGCTGATCCAGCCAATCGAAGTAGCGTCGCTGGATCTCGTCGGCAAGCCAGCCGCCGTAGGACGTGCCGATCGCGCCCTGTTCAGCAATGAGGACGTTGTTGGTCTTGCGAATGCTCTCCCCGATGGTGTCCCAGTCGAGGCTGGCACGGTCAAGCCAGCGCAGGTCAATGACCTCGGCGTCCACGGATCCGACCTGCTCCACGGCCGCGAGCACATGGTGCGTCATGCCGAGGTAGGACAGAATCGTCAGGTCGTCGCCGGTTCGACGC
>JAYNIC010000166.1:0-5493 GCA_038108715.1 Candidatus Nanopelagicales bacterium
GAACAAGAGTGCCCCTGGGGCTCGCTACCCGCTTCACCAAGGTGAAGCGGTCCGTTTTCCCAGGGGCGTCGCGCAGACGTTAGGGATCGACATACCAACCCGTCAACGGCCCCTGTGGGTAGAACTGGGGACAGGCTGGGGACAGGTGGGTGAAGTCCGGTGGATAGGCCGTGGACAGCGCTGTGAATTTCCGGTGGATTGTGATCGGCTTCTTACCTGTGACGTGGGCAAACGTTGCACACCGACTGTGGAGGAAAAAAGTCTCTAGAAACCGAGTCGCTGTGCGGCCTGCCGTGCGAGGCGTTCGACCGATTCGTCAACGTCGGGCAGGGCAGCCAGCGGCCACCAGCGAAGGTCGTCGGACTCCTCGCTCATGACTGCCGTTGATCCCGGCGCGGCGAGCGCGAGGTACTGCACATCCCAGTGATGCAGGCGCGACCGGCTGTTGTCGTCGGCTCGGCACATGAGTTCATGCCGGTCTAGGCGCAACGGTGCCGTATCAAGTTCGAGACCGGCGATGCCGCTTTCCTCGCGAGCCTCGCGCGCCGCGGCCGCGAGCAACGAGTCGTCGGTCGGCTCAATGTGGCCGCCGGTCTGCAGCCAGCGACCGACCGTGGGGTGAAGGGTGAGCAGTGTCGTGCGCTGCACCGGGTCCACCACCAATGCACTCGCGGTCAGATGACCGATCCGCGATGCGCGCAGATGTACGCCGTTGTGACGATCGATGAAGTCGACGTACTCATCACGCAGCGACGACTGTTGAGCATCCGGTGCCGACCACGCGACGAGCAGTGTGCGCGCATGGTCTGTCCATGCGGCAGTTGCTTCGCCAGAAATGTCGCTCACCACAATCTGCGGACGCGCTCTACTCCGCGGGGGGCTCGGCGGTCGGACCCTCATCGAAGGTCACCGGACCACTACCCGCGGCGAATCCCTCGGGATCTTGCAGATCCTCGGCCGTGGGCAGCAGGTCCGGATGGGCCCAAAGGGAGTCGCGTCCCTCGACGCCGCCGCTTTCGCGCAGCGTCCGCCACAGGGTGGCCGCCTCCCGCAGCGCGCGGGGACGCAGTTCCAAGCCGACCAGGGAGGCGAAGGTGTGCTCGGCCGGACCGCCCGAGGCGCGGCGTCGGCGGATGGCTTCCTCCAGACGCGACCCGGCGGGCAGCCGTGCACTGCTCGCCTCGGTCACGACGTCGGCGACCCATCCCTCGATGAGGGCAAGCAGGGTCTCCAGCCGAGCGAGGGCCGCCTGCTGCTCGGGGGACTCTTCGAGTTGGAACAGGTCGCTACCAAGCAGCTCCTGCAACTTGCTCGGATCCGAGAGTGCGGTTGGGTCGATGCCCTGCATCGCCTCGCCCATGCGATCGGTGTCGAGCTGCAGCCCGCGTGCGTATGCGTCGACGGCACCCTCGACGCGAGCGGCCAGCCAGGGCACGTGTGCAAACAGTCGCTGGTGGGCGCATTCGCGCAGCGCGAGGAACAGGCGCACTTCATCCGCGGGAATCCCCAGGCCGTCACTGAACTCCGCAATATTGCGGGGCAGCAGGGTGGGCCGGCCGTCGGAGGTGAGCGGGACGCCGACATCACCCACGCCGAGCACCTCTTGGGCGAGGGCTGCCAAGCCCTGCCCGAGTTGCATGCCGAACATTGCTGAACCCATCTGCTGGGCCATGCCCATCAGGGGAGCGAGCATCGACAGCGCCTCGGGCGGAGTGCCCTCTGGCAGCATCTGCGCCAGCTCCGGAGGCAGCTCACCGGGCTGCTGTGCCTTCATCGCCGACTGCACCTGCTCGGCGATGGGTGCAACGATGCGTTGCCACGCAGGCAGGGTCCCGACCAGCCATTCCGAACGGCTCCAGGCCGCCGCGTCCGCGGACGACGTGGGGAAGGTGCAGGCGTCGTTCAGCCACAGTTGAGCCAACGCGACCGATTCAGTGACCTCGGCACGCTCAGCGGCGTTCACGGAGGGGTCACCGGCCGCGACGATCGCCTGGCGGGCGGTGTCGCGGGCTAGGTCCCAGTTGACCGGACCGTCGCTGCCACCGGTCTCCAAGAGGCGACCGAGGTGCTGCAGCATGGCACCGAGTTGGCTCATGTCAAAGCCGCCCGGACGGTCATCGGGGGCCCCAAAACCGAAGGGGAGATTGTCGCTCACCCCTCCACGGTACGGCGCCCGCGCAAATGAGGCGTACCCTGGAGCCTTGTCGTCGTCTGTCAGGAGGTTCGCCGGTGTCCGCGCTGCTGTGGTGGCTCATCCCCCTGGTGGCCACATTGCTGGCCCTCGCCTGGGCCGCTAGCCGCAATCGGCCGCGCCGATCCGTGGGCACTCACGAGTCCCTCGGCGACATGGCCCGCTTCCGGGCCGCCATGCGCAAGCCCATGCCCGCTGAGCAGCCGGCCACCCCGCGCGACCGTCCGCCGGCCCGACGTCCGGCCTCGTCGCGACCCCGTCGCTCGGCCAGCGCTAGCCGCTCGGCCAGTGCGCGCCGCCGTAACCACGCGTGAGCGACGCCCCCCGGCGACGCTGGAGCGGCCGTGCCCTCGCCGCCCTGATCAGCGGCCTTGTACTCGTCATCCTCATCGCCCTCGCTGCTGTTCTCCCGGTGCCGTTCGTGGTCTTGTCTCCCGGTCCGACGTTCAACACCATCGGCGAGGTCGACGGCCGGCCGCTCGTTGAGATCAGCGACACCACGACGTACCCGACCAGTGGGGCTCTCGATATGACGACCATTCGCGAGGAGGGCGAACCGCGATCACCGCTCACCGTTTACGGTGCGCTGGCCGCGTGGGTTGATCCAAATCGTGCCGTCCTGCCGCGCGAGCTGCTGTACGGCGACGACGAAACGACAGACGAGGTCGAGCAACGCAATGCCGTCATGTTCTCGACCTCGCAATCCAATGCGATCGCCGCGGCCCTCAATACGATCGGTGAGCCGGTTCTGGAGGACGTCGTCGTCACCGCGGTCATCGAAGGCACACCGGCGTACGGCGTTCTCAATGCCGGTGAGCAAATCCTCGCCATCGATGGCAACGAGGTGACCTCCCCTTCAGACGTCGTCGACGCCGTTCGAGCCCAGCCCATCGGCTCCACGTTGGCCTTTGCCGTGCTGCGCGACGGGGAGCCGACCGACGTCGAGGTTGTCTCGGCGGCGAATCCAGACGACCCGGCGGTGCCGTACGTCGGCATCACGGTTGGCGTGAACTATCGGGCCGAGTTCCCCATCGTGTTCACGCTTGAAGATGTCGGCGGCCCGAGCGCCGGAATGATGTTCTCGCTCGCGATCATCGACAAGCTCACCCCGGACGACCTCACCGGTGGTGGTCATGTCGCCGGGACAGGCACCATCGACCCTGCCGGTCAGGTGGGACCGATCGGAGGCATTCGGCAGAAGCTGGCCGGGGCGCGTGGCTCCGGGGCGACGCTCTTCCTCATGCCGAAGGTGCACTGCGAGGAGGCGGCCGGGCATCACCCTGACGGCCTCACCGTCGTCCCCGTCGAGACCCTGCAGGACTCCCTTGATGCCCTCACCGCCTGGCGGGCGGGGGAGTCGCTGCCGACGTGCCCGGCCCCCTAGGTTCCAGGGCTCGCTTCGGTCACGATTCACGCACGGGTCCGCCCCGCGATGTGACGGGCGGCGAAGTGACGTAGGTTGCTGTGGTGGCCACCGATGTCCCCACCGCCCCCGCGAGCGCCAGTCCCCGCCGGGGACGGGTCCTCCTGCCGACGATCATCGTGCTCGCGGTCATCGTTATCGGCTTCGTCCTCTTCACCGGTTTCTACACCGATTGGCTCTGGTACGACTCGGTCGGCGAGACCGAGGTCTACTCGACGACGCTGCTGACGCGGGCGATCCTTTTCGGATCCTTCGGTCTGACGATGGCGGTCATCCTCGGTGGCACCTTGTGGATTGCCTATCGCACCCGTCCGGATCTGCCACCGCTGACCCAGGAGCAGGCGGGGTTGGAGCGCTACCGGCAGTCACTGGCTCCTTTCCGCGTCCTGCTCTCGGTCGTCCTCGTGGGCCTCATCGGGCTACTGGCCGGGATCTCCGCCTCGGCCGAATGGTCGACGTTCCTGCGCTGGCGCTACGCGACACCGTTCGGCATCACCGATCCGCAGTTCGGCGTCGACCTGAGTTTCTACACCTTCACCTATCCCTTCATTCGCTTCGTGCTCGGCTTCGCCTTCACCGCGGTGATCTTGTCGATCGTGCTCGCGGTGATCGTCCACTACCTGTACGGCGGGCTGCGTCTGCAGCCGAAGGGCGACCGCGCGAGCGTGGCGGCGCAGGTGCACCTGTCGGGACTCGTGGCCATCCTGCTGCTGCTCAAGGCCGGTGCCTACTGGCTCGATCGTTTCGGCCTCATGGTCAAGAGCGAGAGTCTGGTGCAGGGTTTCACCGGCATGAAGTACACCGACGCCAATGCGGTGTTGCCGTCACTCAACATCTTGACGTTCGTCGCGCTCATTGTGGCGGCGCTGTTCGTCCTCAACATCTTCGTGCGCAACTGGATCATCCCGGCGATCGGTCTCGGTCTGATGATCCTGGCCTCGATCCTCATCGGTGGCGTCTATCCGGCGATCGTGCAGCAGTTCCAGGTGCGGCCGAGTGAGTTGGTTCGCGAGCAGCCCTACATCGAGCGCAACATCACCGCGACGCGTCAGGCCTACAACATTGACGACGCCGAGGTGACGGACTACCCGGGCACGGTGGAGCCGCCGACGCAGCAGGTCATCAACAACAACATGGGCACGCTGGACAACATTCGCTTGCTCGATCCTGCGCTCGCCTCGCCGACGTACAACCAGTTGCAGCAGATCCGCGCGTACTACTCCTTCAACGACAGCCTCGATGTCGACCGGTACCCGCTGTCCGACCAGTTGCGCGGGGCCGTGGTGGCCGCTCGCGAGATCAACCTCGACGGTATCCCGGACAACCAGCGCAACTGGGCCAATGATCACGCCGTCTACACCCACGGCTACGGGTTCGTCGCGGCGTATGACAATACCGCGGAGTCGAGCGGTCAGCCGGACTTCTTCGAAAGCGACATTCCGCCGTCGGGCCTTCTCGAGATCGAGCAGCCGCGCATCTACTTTGGTGAACTCAGCCCGTCGTCGTGGGCTCGCTATTCAACCGACTGCTCTTCGCGACGAAGTTCCAGGACAGCAACATCTTGCTGACCGACCTGATTAATCCGGAGTCCCGCATCATGTGGGACCGCGATCCGCTGACCCGCGTGCAGAAGGTCGCTCCCTGGCTGACCCTCGATCAAGACCCCTACCCCATCGTCGTCGACGGTCGGATCAAGTGGGTCGTCGATGGCTACACGACATCGAATGACTACCCGTACTCCTCGCGCGTGTCTCTCAGTGATGTGACGAGCGACTCGATCACCGTGCGCACGGGTTCCACCGCTATCGCGCCGAACGATCAACTCAACTACGCGCGCAATTCCGTCAAGGCGGTCGTCGACGCCTACGAGGGCACAGTG
>JAYNIC010000167.1:0-5304 GCA_038108715.1 Candidatus Nanopelagicales bacterium
CGCGACTGGTGTGGGGTGCGTTGTGGGGTGACACGACGGAAACTGGGCCGGAGCTGGTGTGCGCTCCGGCCCCGATTCACGAGGGATCTTGCGTGGGCGATACAGGATTTGAACCTGTGACCTCTTCCGTGTCAGGGAAGCGCGCTAGCCCCTGCGCCAATCGCCCGTGGGGATGTTGCCTCGAGGTGGAGACGGGATTTGAACCCGTGTAGACGGCTTTGCAGGCCGCTGCCTCGCCTCTCGGCCACTCCACCGAAAGGTCTCGTGGACCCTTCGAGCGGACGACGGGACTCGAACCCGCGACCCTCACCTTGGCAAGGTGATGCGCTACCAACTGCGCTACGTCCGCGTGGGGCGGCCGGTCGGCCGCTGCCAGAAGGTAGACCATAGCCGACTGGCCGGAGTGCCCTCAACACAGCCCCCGGCACGACAGGATGGGGATATGGCACAGCGAAAGGACCCGGTGGCGCACCTCGGGGGACTGCTGGGTTCACGATTGGTCGAGGTCACCGATGATCTTGACGTCCTCGATCGCTCCGGTCGCTGGGCGGTTGTTCTGCCGTACGTTGGGCGACCTGTGCTCGCCCGTTTCGCCACATGGCGACCGGCGGCCGCGAGCGAAGTCGCCGGCC
Organism: Candidatus Nanopelagicales bacterium; assembly: GCA_038108715.1. Classification (GTDB taxonomy): domain Bacteria; phylum Actinomycetota; class Actinomycetes; order S36-B12; family S36-B12; genus Mxb001. The sequence goes on from JAYNIC010000167.1 coordinate 633, forward strand.
CGTGGGTAGGTCCGAGTGTTTGGTCATCGTCCTCCGATGAAGCCGATTACGTGCGCGGAGTGCAGCGCGTTCGGGAGGTCATCGCCGAGGGTGGCGTCTACCAGGCGAACGTGTGTCGCATCATGAGCGCGGTGTTGCCCGACCCGGCCCGCGCAGATATGGGCGGTCTCCACGCCTTGCTCGGCGAAGGCAATCCGGCCCCCTACGCCGGTCTGGTGTCGATCCCCGGCACCATTGAGGTTGCCACGGCGTCCCCGGAACTGTTCCTGCGGCGTACCGGCGACGTCCTGGAGTCCGGACCGATCAAGGGCACCGGACGCACCCGTGAGGATCTGACCACCAAAGATGAGGCCGAGAACGTCATGATCGTCGACCTCGTCCGCAATGACCTGTCGCGTGTCTGTTCCACCGGATCGGTCACGGTGCCTGGGCTATTGCAGATCGAAGAGCACCCAGGACTGGTTCACCTGGTGTCGCGGGTCCGTGGCCGACTGCATCCGGGCCGCGGTTGGGCGGACATCGTCGACGCCACCTTCCCACCCGGGTCGGTCACCGGGGCTCCGAAGATTGCTGCACTGGAGATCATCGACGAGGTCGAAGCGGCACCGAGAGAGGTGTACTGCGGCGGCATCGGCTGGGTCGACGCCGATACCGGCGACGCTGAACTCGCCGTGGCGATCAGAACCTTCTGGAAGGTCGGCGAAACCCTCAAGTTCGGGACCGGTGCTGGGATTACCTGGGGATCGGACCCACGGGGTGAGTGGGAGGAGACCGAACTCAAGGCAGCACACCTGACGGCGGTCGCGGGCCGTTCCTGGTGCGCTGTGGAGGACACGGCGGCGTCGGTCACGCAGCGATGATGGTGAAGTGAGGAGGATGGGCGCATGAGGTTCTGGGTGTCCCATGAGGGCGGTCTGGTCGATGCCAGCGAGGCTCAGGTCTGAGTGCGTGACCTCGGATTCACCGTCGCGGTCGGGGTCTTCGAGACGTTGAAGGTTGCCGGTGGCGAAGTCTTCGCCCTGCGGCGGCATCTTGATCGCTTGGCGCGTAGCGCCGCAGCGATGGGCCTCCCCGCCCCCGACGAACACCAGATAAGGCATGCCGTCGATGAGACGGTCACGGCGAATGCGCCGCTCATCGGCCACCTCGGTCGATTGCGGATCACCTATACGGCAGGGGTGGCCGCGCTTGGCAGTGATCGCGGCGAGGCCGGTCCCACCCTGGTCGTGGCGGTCTCGGCGATGACGCCCTGGCCGGAGTCTGCAGCCGTGGTGACCGTGCCCTGGCCGCGCAACGAGCGCAGCCTACTCGCAGGAGTGAAGTCGACGTCGTACGCCGAGAATGTGCTCGCGCTCGCGCACGCCCATGAGCACGGAGCGGGGGAGGCGCTGATGGCTGACACCCAGGGTCGACTGTGCGAGGGCACGGGCTCGAACGTGTTCGTCGTCCTGGACGGACAACTCATCACGCCATCATTAGCCACCGGCTGCCTACCGGGCATCACCCGGGAACTGGTCCTCGAATGGACCGACGCCGTGGAGGTCGATGCGCCCCTGTCCGACCTGCCCAACGCCAGCGAGGTGTTCATCACGTCCTCGACGCGCGATGTGCAGCCTGTGCATCGGGTCGACGGTGTGGCCTACGCCGCGCCCGGTCCGATCACGGCCGCGGTGCGTGAGGAGTTCGAGCGCCGAAGTTCGCAGGACGTGGATCCGTGAGGCACGGTCCTGTGCGGTAGTCTCACGGTCCGGAATCCCGGTGCTTCGGCGCCGCCGGGCGATTAGCTCAGTGGTAGAGCACTCGCTTCACACGCGAGGGGTCACTGGTTCGAACCCAGTATCGCCCACCACCCCAGCGAGGAAGGGAAGCCCGTGCCAGATCTGGCGATCACCGTTGTGGACGACGTGGGCTCCCACCCGGACTCGGTTGCTTCCGGAACGACGGCGTACGACGTTGTGGGTGGTGACCGATCGGTGGTCGTCGCGCGCATCAACGGTGAACTCCGCGACCTGGCCACCGTCCTCGCTGATGGTGACCTCGTGGAAGCGGTCCAGGTCGGCACCCCCGAGGGACTCGCCGTCCTTCGGCACTCCACCGCGCACGTGCTCGCCCAGGCGGTGCAGGACACATTCCCCGACGCCAAACTCGGTATCGGCCCGCCGGTCAAGGACGGCTTCTACTACGACTTCAGCGTCGAGCAGCCCTTTACTCCGGAGGACCTGAAGGTCCTGGAGAAGCGCATGCAGCAGATCGTGAAGTCCGGTCAGCGCTTCTCCCGACGTGTCGTAACCGAGTCCGAGGCCCAGCGCGAACTCGCCGGCGAGCCCTTCAAGCTCCGACTCATCGGTAGCGAAGGTGGGGCCGAGGTCATGGAGGTCGGTGGTAGCGAGCTGACCATCTACGACAATGTCCAGGCCAAGGACGGCGCAACCTGCTGGGGCGACCTATGTCGCGGACCGCACGTCCCCGACACCCGGTACATCGCGCCTAACGCATTCAAGCTCATGCGCACAGCGGCGGCTTACTGGCTCGGCGATCAGGCCAATGAGCAGTTGCAGCGGATCTACGGCACCGCGTGGCCGGACAAGGAGCAACTTCAGGCCTACCTCACCTTCTTGGAGGAGGCGGAGAAGCGCGACCATCGCAAACTTGGTGCCGAGCTCGACCTGTTCAGCTTCCCCGACGAGATCGGCAGTGGCCTTGCGGTTTTCCACCCCAAGGGCGGCGTGGTGCGCCGGGTCATGGAGGACTACTCCCGCAAGCGGCACGAGGAAGCCGACTACGAGTTCGTCAACACCCCGCACATCACCAAGGGCGCGCTCTTTGAGAAGTCTGGCCACCTCGACTGGTACGCCGAGGGCATGTATCCGCCGATGCAACTCGACGCGGACATCGACGAGGACGGCCACATTCGCCGGCAGGGCGTCGACTACTACCTCAAGCCGATGAACTGTCCCATGCACAATCTCGTCTTCGACGCCCGTGGTCGGTCCTACCGTGAGCTGCCGCTGCGCCTGTTCGAGTTCGGCACGGTCTACCGCTACGAGAAGTCGGGTGTCGTACAGGGGATGACCCGGGCCCGCGGCTTTACCCAGGACGACGCGCACATCTACTGCACGCGTGAGCAGATGGCCGATGAGCTCGACAAGTTGCTCACCTTCGTCCTCGACCTGCTACGCGACTACGGTCTCGAGGACTTCTATCTCGAATTGTCAACGCGTGATCCGGAGAAGTCCGTCGGCTCGGACGAGGTGTGGGCGGAGGCTACCGAGGTCCTCCGCGAGGCGGCGGAGAAGCAGGGGCTCGAGCTCGTCCTCGACGAAGGTGGCGCAGCCTTCTACGGGCCCAAGATTTCCGTCCAGGCCAAGGACGCCATCGGTAGGACATGGCAGATGTCGACGATCCAACTCGACTTCAACCTGCCCGAGCGCTTCGACCTTGAATACCAGGCGGCTGACGGAACCCGGCAGCGTCCGGTGATGATCCACCGTGCGCTCTTCGGATCGATCGAACGCTTCTTCGCGGTGCTCCTCGAGCACTACGCCGGTGCCTTCCCGCCCTGGCTTGCGCCGGTGCAGGTCGTGGGGATTCCCATTACGGACGACCACAACGACTACCTGTTCGACGTCGCCGACGAACTGAAGGCGGCTGGTATCCGCGTCGAGGTCGACACCTCCGATGACCGCATGCAGAAGAAGATTCGCACGGCGCAGAAGTCCAAGGTTCCCTTCATGCTGATCGCCGGCGACGATGATGTGGCAAATGGGGCGGTGTCGTTCCGCTACCGCGATGGCAGCCAGCGCAACGGCGTACCGGTGCATGAGGCAATCGAAGACATCGTGGCCGCTGTCCGCGACCGCATCCAGGTTGAGTCCGCACCCGCATGAGCGACGACGCGGTGCTCGACCACGGCGGCCTCCCGGACCGATGGAAGCGATTGTGGACACCACACCGCCAGCCCTATCTCAAGGGTGAATCACGCCCCGCCCACGACGGACCTGGGGAGGAGTGCCCGTTCTGCCGTGCCCCCGGCGTGCCGGACGAGGAGGGGCTTATCGTGGCGCGCGGCGATCTCGCCTACGTCGTACTCAACCTGTACCCGTACAACTCCGGGCATCTGCTCGTGTGCCCCTACCGTCATGTGCCGGACTACAGCGATCTCGATGACGCTGAGGTGCTCGAATTCGGCCAGATGACCCAGCACGCAATGAGGGCGCTGCGTCATGCCACGCGTGCGCAAGGCTTCAACATCGGCATGAACCAGGGCAGGGTCGGGGGAGCGGGTATCGCCGGTCATCTCCACCAGCACGTCGTCCCACGGTGGGGCGGCGACACCAACTTCCTGCCGGTCATCGGCCACACCAAGACGATGCCGCAGGTGCTGGAAGAGACGCGGTCGATCGTGAGTGAGGCGTGGGATCAGACGCGCTAGCGTGAGCGGCGCGTGATTCGCGCGAGTGATGGGGAGGACAGATGGCAATCATCAGCGGCCCAGGCGGTATTGACCTCGAGGCGGAGTTGGCGGCGGTCGGCGTTCAGTTTGTCCATGCACCCGGTGACGATGCGCCGGTTTCGGTGGTCGAGGCACACCTGAGTGTCGAAGAGCGGCAGGTACGAGCCGTCGTTGTGGCCGAACCGCCCGCCGAGGGGGAGGAATTCGACGGGATGGGGG
>JAYNIC010000168.1:0-1935 GCA_038108715.1 Candidatus Nanopelagicales bacterium
GCACATCCATGGCCTGGGTGCCCTGGGGGCTCACCACGAGCCCATTGCGAATGAGGGTGCGCATATCAAAACTCCCTTCGAATCAGGCGCGGGTGAGGTCGCCGTAGGCGTCCGGTCGACGGTCGCGGTAGAACGCCCAGCGGTTGCGCACCTCGGCTAGGAGATCCATGTCGAGGTCGCGGACGACCAGCTCGGGCTCGTACGGGTCTGCTGGCTCGCCGACGAACTTCCCCTCGGGATCCACGAAGTAGCTGGTGCCGTAGAAGTCGTTGTCGCCGATCTCCTTCTCGATCCCCACCCGGTTGATGGCGCCCACGAAGTACTCGTTTGCCACTGCGGAGGCGGGCTGCTCGAGCTTCCACAGATAGGCGGACAGACCGCGGTGGGTTGCCGACGGGTTGAACACGATCTGCGCGCCATTGAGCCCCAATGCGCGCCAGCCCTCCGGGAAGTGGCGGTCGTAGCAGATGTACACGCCCACGGGGCCGACCGCCGTCTGGAAGACGGGGTAGCCCAGGTTGCCGGGCCGGAAGTAGAACTTCTCCCAGAAGCCCTTCACCTGAGGGATGTGGTTCTTGCGGTACTTGCCGAGGTAGGTGCCGTCCGCGTCAACGACCGCCGCCGTGTTGTAGAGGATGCCGGGCTGCTCCTCCTCGTACATCGGCAGGACCAGCACCATGCCCAGTTCAGCAGCGAGTGCCTGAAAACGCTCGGTCGTGGGGCCGGGAATGCTCTCGGCGTACTCGTAGTACTTCGCGTCCTGGACCTGGCAGAAGTAGGGCCCGTAGAAGAGCTCCTGGAAGCACATGACCTTGGCACCCTGGGCCGCGGCCTGCCGTGCGTAGTCCTCGTGGACCTGAATCATCGATTCCTTGTCTCCGGTCCATCCGGTCTGCACCAGGGCTGCCCGTACTACCGACATCACGCCTCCTTGATCCCGAGTGTTCCGCACCCGCGGCGGCACGGTGCCGCCCAGCGCACCCCCCTTGGCGCTCGGCCCACCCTAGTGACCCGGCCCACTGCGGTGGGCTGAATTGGTCACGGCATGGTCACGTTCGCGCGGCGCCGTTCGGTGGGGGCTGTGAGGCCGGTAACGCTTGCATTTCGTATCTCGTGACCTTTCCAGCGTCGGCCGGTGTCCATGACTAGGGTGGAGCGGTATCGGACAAGCGCACACGACGGCGGGAGAGGGCATGGCATCGGCAGCCGCGGCATTGACCTCCGGAGTGGCGGGCGGCAAGCCCCTCTCGGCGAGCGCCGGGTCCTTGGAGGTCGTTGACCCCGCTAACGGCCGCGTCATCGAAGCCGTGGGCCTGGCCGGGCCTAGCGAGGTGGACACGGCAGTGGCCGCCGCCACCGAGGCGTACGACGACTGGTCGAGGACGACCCCTGCCGAGCGCGGTGCCGCCTTGCTGGCGCTGGCGCAACGCATGGAGGCGAGGTCGAACGAATATGCCGCTGTGGAGTCGCGGCAGTCGGGCAAGACGCTGCGCTTGGCCACCGAATTCGACGTTCCAGGATCTATCGACAATGTCATCTTCTTCGCCGGCGCTGCACGCACGCTGGGCGGGTCGAACTCCGCCGAGTACGACGCCACCCACACCTCGGTTATTCGCCGAGAGCCGGTGGGCGTCGTCGGCTCGGTGTCGCCGTGGAACTACCCGCTGCAAATGGCGATGTGGAAGATCCTTCCGGCTATCGCGGCAGGCAACACCATCGTCTTGAAGCCCGCGGAGATCACGCCCCTCACCTCTCTCATGGTGGCGGAGGACATCGCCGCCGCAGGCATCCCCGACGGCGTTGTCAACGTGGTGGTGGGCCGGGGCCGTGAGGCGGGCGAGGCCCTCATGGCGCACCCCGGCGTCTCCATGGTGTCCTTCACCGGATCGACTCCGGTCGGCCGCCGCGTGATGGAGGTGGCCTCGGCTCGAGCGG
>JAYNIC010000168.1:1945-5277 GCA_038108715.1 Candidatus Nanopelagicales bacterium
CCTCGAACTGGGTGGCAAGGCCCCCTTCGTCGTGTACGACAATGCCGACATGGAGGCGGCCGTGCATGGAGCCGTGGCCGGATCGTTAATCAACACCGGGCAGGACTGCACCGCGGCGACCCGGGTGTACGTGCAGCGCTCGCGTTTCGACGAGGTCGTGGCGGGAATCGCCGATCTCTTCACTTCGATCGTCGTGGGCGATCCGCAAGATGCGGATACCGATATGGGTCCACTGGTCTCGCATGCCCAGCGTGACCGCGTCGCCGGCTTCGTTGATCGGGCCCGTGACGGCGGAGCGAGCGTGCTCGTGGGAGGCCAGGCACCCGGTGGCGCCCTAGCCTCCGGCGCGTTCTACCGGCCGACACTGATCACCGGGGCCGCCCAGGATTCGGAAATCGTGCAGGACGAGATCTTTGGGCCTGTACTAGTCGCCCTACCGTTCGATGACGATGCGGAGGCGCTGCAACTGGCCAACGACACGGCGTATGGGCTCGCCGCCTCCGTGTGGACGCGGGACGTCTACCGCGCCCAAGCCGCCCAGCGGGCGATCCGCGCCGGGACCGTGTGGGTCAATGACCACATTCCCATTGTGAGCGAGATGCCGCACGGGGGGATGAAGCAATCCGGATTCGGCAAAGACATGTCCGTCTACGCCCTAGAGGAGTACACGGTGATCAAGCACATCTCCTCGGATATCTCCGGGGAGCCGCGCAAGGAGTGGCACCGTACGATTTTCCGAGATCGACAGGCAGAATAGGCAGGAGTTCACCGTCGGCCACCCGGCCGGGAAGAGCAGGAGAAGAGACCGATGACGAAGGAGACCCGATGAAGAAGCCGATGTCAGCCGAGGCGGCTGCGATTGTCCAGATGAGCCGCTCCGCGCTGTCCCGTCGGCGCCTGCTCCAGGCTGCCGGCGTAGGTGGAGTAGCGGTCGCCGCTGCCGCTTGTGGCGCTGGTGGAGGTGACGACTCGGGGTCTGCTTCGAGTTCTGCCGCACCCGAGACTTCCGCCGCCACGGATGTGTCCGACTCGGAGAAGATCGTCAACTGGGCCAACTGGCCGCTCTACATCGACGTCGATGACGAGACCGGTGCCTACCCGACGCTTGAGGCGTTCCAGCAGGCATCAGGTATCACGGTCAACTACACCGAGGACATCAACGACAACAACGAGTTCTACGCCAAGGTGCGGGCACAACTCGAGTCCGGTCAGTCCATCGATCGCGACATCGTCGTGCTCACCGACTGGATGGCGGCTCTGTGGATCAACAATGGCTTCGCCGCCAAGCTCGACAAGGCGAACATCCCCAACGCCGCCAACCTGAATCCCGCATACCTGAACGTCGGGTTCGACCCCAACCGCGACTACACGCTGCCGTGGTTCTCCGGATTCGGCTGCTTCGGCTGGAACACCGCCGCCCTTCAGGAGACCCTGGGTACCGACAAGCTCGTCTCGCTGGACCAACTGTGGGATCCGGCGCTCAAGGGGCGCATCACGGTGCTGTCCGAGATGCGCGACACCATGGGCATCATCCTCGCTGCGCAGGGCTACGACCCGTCCAACTTCACCGACGAGCAGTTCCAGGAGGGCATCGCCGTCCTGCAGACCCAGATCGACAGCGGTCAGATCCGCCAGGTCGCCGGCAACGACTACGTTGCGGCGCTCGAGACCGGTGACGTGATCGCCGTCATCGGGTGGTCGGGCGACATGTTCCAGCTCGGTGAGGACTACGGCGTGGGCCTTCCGGATTCGGGTGCGATGCTCTGGACGGACAACATGCTCATTCCGGCTACTGCGACGCACAAGAAGAACGCCGAGCAGGTCATGAACTACTACTACGACCCAATTGTGGCCGCCGAGGCAGCCGCGTGGGTCCAGTACATCTCGCCCGTCGCGGGAGCACGGGAAGCCATGGCCGAGATCGATCCGGAGCTCGTGGACAACGAGTGGATCTTCCCGTCTTCCACCATGCTCGACAACTCGTACGTCTTCATGACGTTGACGCCGGAGCAGGACGAGGCCTACCAGCGCGAATTCCAGAAGGCGATCGGGTTCTAGTCGACGATGTTCGGGCCGGCCCTCGGGTCGGCCCGAACTCTTCGGCCTGTCGACTTGGCCCAAGGGACCACAATCACGCCCGGGCCTCGCGGTTCCGCGGGTGCTGAAGCGAAAGGAGACCGGATGGACGCATCCGGCGCCGTACAAGACCTGCACTTGACGGACCTGACCAAGTCGTTCGGTGACTTCGTTGCCGTCGATGACCTGAATCTCACCATCCCGGCCGGATCGTTCTTCGCCCTCCTCGGCCCGTCCGGGTGCGGCAAGACCACGACCCTGCGCATGGTTGCGGGTCTGGAGGACCCCACCGAGGGCCGGATCATGCTCGGTGACAAGGACATCACCCACGAGAAGCCGTACAAGCGCCATGTCAACACGGTCTTCCAGTCGTACGCGCTCTTCCCGCACCTGGACATCTTCGAAAATGTCGCCTTCGGCCTGCGGCGTCGTGGCATCAAGAACGTCGAACCTCAGGTGACGGCCATGCTGGAGTTGGTCGAACTCGGGCCCTTGGCGCGGCGCAAGCCCGCCCAACTGTCCGGCGGCCAGCAGCAGCGCGTCGCGGTCGCGCGCGCGCTCATCAATCAGCCGGGTGTCCTTCTGCTTGATGAGCCGCTTGGTGCTCTGGACCTCAAGCTGCGTCGACAGATGCAGATCGAACTGAAGCGAATTCAGACCGAGGTGGGCACGACATTCGTGCATGTCACGCATGACCAGGAGGAGGCCATGACGATGGCCGACACCGTAGCGGTCATGAACAAGGGGCGCATCGAGCAGATGGGCGCCCCGGTAGACATCTACGATCTGCCGCGCACCGCGTTCGTGGCGAATTTCCTCGGCCAGTCCAACCTGCTCGAGGGCTCGGTCACCAGCGGAGGTGACGTGCTCTCGGTCAGTGCGCAGGGCCACCAATTCGCTGTGCCGGCAGCACGTTCGGCGGTCGTCAGCGGCGCGATCACCATCGGCGTCCGCCCAGAAAAGCTCTCGCTCGCCGCGTCTGGCCAATCAGTCGACAGCGGGCGCAATGCGATACCCGGCAAGGTCACCGATGCCTCATTCACGGGTGTGTCCACGCAATACCTCGTGATGACCCCGTGGGACACCGAGTGGGTGGTGTTTGAACAGAATCGCGCTTCGGCGATCATGCGTCCGGGGGATGACGTGACCATCCACTGGGACGTCGCCCACACCTTTGGCCTGGCTCCCGCCGAGAAGGCTGCCCTGACTCCTGCCGAGGCGGTCTGACGATGCCGGCCCTGGCCCCGTCCACGAAG
>JAYNIC010000169.1:0-4491 GCA_038108715.1 Candidatus Nanopelagicales bacterium
CGGTGAGTACAGAGTCCTTCCTCGGTAGGCCGACGGCCTTCATATTCATTCGTGGCAACTGGTGTCCCCTGTGCGTGGCGCAGGTACGCGAACTCGCCGGGCAGTATCAGACGTTGGCGGCGCGGGGTATCGAAGTCGCGCTGATTTCACCTCAACCACTCGACGAAACCCGAGCGCTGGCTGAGAGGTTCAAAGTGGCGTTTCGCTACCTAACGGATCCCGCCGCCGCCGCGGCGACATCCCTAGGAATCCGCCATGACGGTGGTGTGCCGCCTGGCGTGACCCACCTCGGTTACGAGCAGGACACGGTGTTTCCCACCGTGATCGTCATCGACGAAGTCGGGACCATTGTCTTCAGCGACCAAACAGACGACTATCGGGTGCGCCCCGAACCCGCTCTGTTCGTCGCGGCGCTCGACTCGGCGCGATGACCGGGTGTGCTGAGAACGTCTGTATCGCCACCTTCTCGCCTTGGGTGACGAGCATCTGAACCTCGTCGGCGCAGTCTGCACGCACCCGGATCCAGTTATCGGCAAAAAGGCGCTAGACCAGTTGGCTCATCTCACGCCCCCACGTCGGCGGGTGTGCCGCTGGTGATGCGCACCAGCTCGTCGAACGATGTCGGGAAGACGTAGTGCGGATGGCCCCCCGCGGCCCACACCTCATCGAAGTTGCTCAGGTCGATATCGACGATGGTGCGCAGGGGAGCGGGGTGGCCGATCGGGGCAACCCCGCCAATGGCAAAGCTCGTCGCCGCGCGGACGTCGTCGGCCGTGGCCTTGCCGACCTCGTCGACACCGAGGATCGCCGCGACCTTGGTGGTGTCGACCCGGTGACCGCCGGACGCGACGACGAGCACGGCTTGGCCATCGGCCATGAAGATTAAAGACGACGCGATCTGGGCCGGCACGATGCCGAGCGCATCGGCAGCCTCCTTCGCAGTGCGTGCTGAGTCATCGAGTCGGCGTACCTGTCCGGAGACTCCTGCGGCGGCCAGCGCCTCGCGCACGCGGATGACGGATTCCTGCTCCTGATCGGCCATGGGACGTCACCACGCCCAGTAGTCGCCCAGCGTGCCGGTGAGTCGATCAGCAGTCTTGATCTGGGATGACGTGAGTTTTGGAGGGTTGAGCCCGACGACCTCGATGGAGATCACCTGGATGAACTGGCCCACGCGGCGGAAGGTGTTGTACTCGTGCTCCGCCAGCCCGGACGTGGCGTCGGACGCCGTGGCGACCTGCTTGATCCACGTGAAGTTCTTGCCCGCGGCCGTCTTTCGGGTGCCGTTGGACAGCTTCTGCGTCAGAGTGAAACCGTCATCCTTGACCGTGTAGGTGCCCTCGCACTTAGTCGCCGCCTTGCGGATGGCCTTCATCGCCATTCTCGCGTCGGCCTCGCTGTCGAAGGTGTAGAGCTCTTGCCCGGCCACCGTGTCGACGCGAGACTTCTCAGAAGTGTAGGCAACGACGTATATCTCGGGTGGGCCGTCGACCTCGACCTGCTCCTCTCCCGCCAGGTCGCACAGCCAGAAGTCGTCCGGGCTCTGCTTGGTGCCCTCTAGGTACTGGAAGTTGCGGACGTGGTTGGCGGCCACGCCGAGGGATGATGCCTGCGCGGTCGTCATCATCCGGGAGGACATGGTGTCGAGGGAGTAGGGCGACGCCTGAGCAGGTGCCGCCGCCAGGGCTGAGGCGGCGAGAACCGCGATGCCAACACCGATCGACGTCTTCACGATGGTCTCCTTCAAGGTCGATTGGAGGAAGCCTAGTCGCTTGCAGGCGTACCGAGGGCGCCCGGGGCATCGATATCGCGCAGGCTCTTGACCCGCAGCACGCTGAGTGCGGTGAGGACCAGAAGGGCACTGATGGAGAGCATGATCGTCATGACGCCGAAGCGCTCTGCGAGCACGCCGGAGAGGAACATTGCCGCGGGGGGCGCCACATAGAACGCCGATGTTTGGACACCGTACACGCGGCCTTGAGCGTCGGGCTCGATGCGCATCTGCACGATGGTGTTAAGCAGCGGCTGCATCGGCCCCCAGGTGAGCCCGCACAGGAACCCGAACATCACGAAGATCGGCAGCGGCGGCAGGAAGGCGATCGGGATAAAGGTGAGCGAGGTACCGATGAGCGCTGCGTAGACGATCCGCCGTTGTGTCATCCGACCGCTCAGCCAGCCGTACGAGAACGATCCGACGACGCTGCCCGCGGCCAGTGCGGCCAGGACAACGCCGAGACTCGTCGGGGAGTTCAACTCGGTGAAGTATGCCGGGAGCAGCACCGCCTCCGTGGGGAGGTAGATCGCGGCCAGCACCATGACGGCGATCGTGATGGCACGCAGGGTGTGATCGCGCCAGATAAGGCGCGCACCCAGGATCGCGTTCTGCCATGCGGACAGGGGCGCGATGCCAGCCTGTTGGCGCTCGGCCTTCGCAATCTGTCCAGCGTCGCTCACGCGGAGCAGGCCAATGAGGATCGCGGCAGTGACGAAGAGCGTGAAGGGCGCCCAGAACGCGGCGGTGTCGCCAAATATGGCGATCAGCAATGAGCCCACCGCGGGGCCTGCGATCCAGCCCACGCCGAACAGCCCTTCATGCAGTCCATTCAGCTGCGGCACGGACATGCCGCTGGCTTTGGCGACGTCGGGAATGAGTGCCTTGCGCGCCGTGTAACCGGCTGGGTCGAAGAAGGCACCGAGCATGGCAAGGCCAAGGATGATCGCGACATTGAGGTCGGTGACGAGTGCCACGAGCGGAATTGCGGCGACGGAGATCGCGGACAGGATGTCCGAGATGATGCTGACAATGCGCCGACCGAAGTGATCGACGGCCCATCCGGCGAGGGGACTCGACACGATTCCCGGCAGTGAAGACAGCGCAGCGACGAGCCCGGCCGCGGTCAGCGAACCGGTTCGCTGCAGAACCAGCCAGGGGATGGCCAGGACGACCACGCCGTTGGACATGCCGGACAGGAGGTTGGTGGACTCCAGCAGCACGATCGGCATCCAGCGGATGGAGCCTTGCGTGGCCACGGCCAGCCGCCTTCCTTGGGGGTCGGCTCATGGTATGCCCGAGTGCTCCGATCCGTGCCACCAGCCGCTACCGGGAGCGCATGCCTCGATGGGTAGGTGGAGCGGCGGTATCGGCGAGACGCTTCTGGGCTAGAGCAGTCCACTTCCGCAAGCCGACGATATTTCGACAATCCACGCCCAAATTGCGTCGAAAAATCGACGGCTTGCGGAAGGGCTCAGACCCGCACGCGCTCGCCCTGATCGGGGATGACCGCGACCACGTCAAGTTCATCCTCGATGCGCTGGGCCAACGCAGCCGCGGCTTCGGGCTCGCCGTGATTGACGAAGACCTGCGCGGGCAGCGGTGACATGAAGCCGAGCCACTCGATGAGTTCGTCGGCGTCGGCATGCACGCTGAACGAACCGATATCGACGATCTCGGCGCGAACCCGGATGTAACTCCCGTGGAACTTTATCTGCTGCGCGCCCTCGAGAAGCATCCGTCCTGGTGTGCCCACCGCCTGGAAGCCAGCAAGGATGACGGTGCACTCAGGGCGAGGAAGAACCGCCTTCAGGTGGTGTACGACACGTCCACCTGTGCCCATCCCGGACGCCGACACGATGATGTGCTTGCCGCCTCGATCAAGGAGCATGGACTGTTCCGGTGTGCTGGCCGCGTGGACATCCGGTGGCACGATGCAGTCGGGGCCTGCTGCCACGATTCCGGATCGGATTTCGGAGTCACCGTCGGCGATGGCCTGGCGATAGACCTCGAGCGCGGCAAGCGCCATCGGGCTGTCGACGTGAATGGGTACCTGTGGGATCCGTTGCTGCCCCATGAGGTCGCGTAGTGCCTTGAGGATCACCTCGGTGCGATCGACGGCGAAGGCAGGAATCACGACGGTGCCACCCCGTTGAATGGTGCGCCGTATCGCGTCGGCGAGTCGTTCGAGTCCCGCAGCCTCACTCTCGTGGTCGCGATCGCCGTACGTCGATTCCAGTACGAGCGCGTCCGCATGAACCGGGTGCGCGGGAGCATCAAGCAGTGGGTGGTTGTCGCGGCCCAGGTCACCGCTGAAGACGATGGACTTCCCCTCATCCGTGAGCACGGTGAGGATCGCGGCTCCCAGGATGTGCCCCGCGGGCGTAAACGTCGCCGTGAATCCCTCGGCCGGATGGAATGGCGTATCGAAGTCAACGGTCTGGATCAGGCCGAGCGCTCGCTCGGCGTCCTCGCTGTCATAGAGCGGTCGCGGTTGCGCATGCCGGGAGTACCCCTTCTTCTTCGCGTACGCCGTGTCCTCTTCCTGCAGGCGTGCACTGTCGCGCAACACGATGGCCACGAGTTCTGCACTGTTCGGCGTGCAGTAGACCGGGCCCTCGTAGCCGTCGCGGACCAGCGCCGGGAGGTAGCCGCAGTGGTCGAGGTGGGCGTGCGTGAGCACGACGGCGTCGATCGTTGCGGGATCGCGCGGGAAGGGG
>JAYNIC010000169.1:4501-5170 GCA_038108715.1 Candidatus Nanopelagicales bacterium
AAGGGGTCCCAGGTGCGCCGCCGGATGTCGCGCGGCCCCTGGAACATGCCCGCGTCCACCAGGATCCGATGGTCGCCGTACTCCATGAGCGTGCGGGATCCGGTGACGGTGCCGACGCCGCCGAGGAAGGTGAGGAAAGTACCCATATGTTGAGTGAACTCTTCACCGTTCCCCGCTGGTAGGGCCTAAGGGCCGTGTGCGGTTTGTCTCTGCGTGCTCGACTCGCGATATGCCTCTTTGCGGGTTAGCGTCCTTGTCGAAAGGGGATCGTCATGGCTCGTGTTGAGTTCACCGCGCACAAGCACCTGCGCATGCCAGCGCCTGACGTGTTCGGCGCGCTTGTGGATTGGCGCGGCCACGCGGACTGGGTGCCCATGACGCGCGTGCGCATCGAGGAAGGCGACGGTGGCGAGGGCACGGTGTTCGTCGCGACGACGGGCCTTGGCCCGGCCGCGCTACCGGATCGCATGCGCGTGGAGTCCCTCGATGCTCGGGCGATGACCGCCGACATCGTCAAGATCGGTCCGGTGTTGCGCGGCGACGTACACATTGGGGTCGCTCCCCTGAGCAACACAACGTGCGAGGTGCGGTGGCATGAGGACATCACCGTGCCGGGTGTGCCGAGTTTCGCCGCCCCGGCCGTAGCGACCGCTACCCGCAAGGCCTTCG
>JAYNIC010000170.1:0-655 GCA_038108715.1 Candidatus Nanopelagicales bacterium
GTGGTAGGTATCTCTATCCCGTTGTCGAATACAGAGGCCATGTCTGACGAAGAGCCGGTAGTCAGCCAGTTCGCGCAACCGATCTGAGGGTCATGCGGGTCGCTCTGCAAGCGAATGGGCCGGTCGGCCACCCGTTCACCGATCCGCGTACCGCCGCCCGGTGTGCTGAACGCACTGTGACCCTCTAGGGCTGGACGCGCAGCCATCGACCACCACAGGTCCACCATGAGATCTCCCATGGCGCTGGGAGTCAGGAGGCAGTCATGCCGACCGGCCTCGACGTCAATTCGACGTGCCTGCCAGTCCAGTGCGCGGCGGATGGTGGCGAGTGCGTCGTCGAGGTCGATATCGGTGAAGTCGTCCGTCGCCACCCCCCACCAGGTGGATCGCGAGCGTGCATGTGACTTGGCCGTCATCTCCAGCCGGCCCGACGGCTGCACGTGCCGCTTACGGAGGCCCGTTGACGTGCCCAGCCACACGGTGTCGACACAGTGCTCGGCGTATCCGAAGAGCTCCGCGCCGTCCGCATTCACAGCGTCGAACAGATCACCGAGATTTCGACTGAGTTCGGCGAATACAACACTCTCGGTCATGGGTGCGTCGGTATTCCAGTCAGTGTCGTCCCGGCCCCAGGCAGCGACGAGCGGTGCTGCAT
>JAYNIC010000170.1:665-1899 GCA_038108715.1 Candidatus Nanopelagicales bacterium
CGGTGGGTGCCTGGGCGGCTGCGCGACCTGCTTCTTGCACCATGGCGGCGATGTCTTCTCGGTCCGGTTGCGTGCGACTCACGGTCGCGGTGGCTACTCCGTCGGGACGCTCGGCGAACGCCACCAAGGTGAGCTCGAGCCCACGTGACTCGCCGTTTGTAGTCAGGGTGGTCCGCGCCCAGCGAAGATCAACTCGGCTGGACACGGTCACGATCACTACGCAGCCATCGAGGCCCTGTGCGAGGCTCAGGGCCGTATCCACCATCTCCTCGGGACGCATCAAGCCTCCTGCCGAGCATTGAGGACGTTGACGTTCTCGAACACAGCGCTGGGACAGCCGTGGGAGACCGCAGCAACCTGACCGGGTTGGCCCTTGCCGCAGTTGAGGGCTCCGCCGAGCAGGTAGGTATCGGGGCCGCCCAGGGCGACGAGGCTGCCCCAGAAGTCCGGGGTCCGCGACTGGTAGGCGACATCTCGAACCTGGCCATCAAGCCGACCGTTTCGGATCCGGTGGAAGCGCTGGCCGGTGAATTGGAAGTTGTAGCGCTGCATATCGATCGACCAACTGCGGTCACCCACGATGTAGATACCGTCCTCCACGCCGGCGATGAGATCTTCCGTGGTCGCGGACGACAACCCTGGTTGAAGGGAGACATTCGGCATACGTTGGATCGGAACGTGACTGGCTGAGTCGGCGTAGGAACAGCCGTTGGAGCGCGGATAGCCGAATTCAGCTGCCATCGCCCGATCGAGTTGATAACCGACGAGGATCCCGTCCTTCACCAGATCCCACTCCTGGGCGGCGACTGCCTCGTCGTCCCAGCCCACCGTCGCAAGACCGTGTGCTGCGGTGCGGTCACCGGTCACGTGCATGAGGTGGGATCCGTACCGAAGCGTCCCCAACTGGTCGGGCGTGGCAAAGGACGTCCCCGCGTAGTTCGCCTCATAGCCCAGTGCGCGATCGAGTTCGGTCGCGTGCCCGACCGACTCGTGGATCGTCAGCCACAGGTTCGTGGGATCGATGACGAGGGTGTAGCGACCCGGCTCCACGCTGGGGGCAGCGAGCTTCTCGCGCAAGCGCCCAGGTAGTTCTGCCAGCTCGGTGTCCCAGTCCCAGGGCCGTGCCCCGTTGACGGTATCGCCCTGCCCGAGCAGATACTCCCAGCCGCGGGCGACCGGAGGGGCGGTGGTGGACATCGTGGAAAAGCCAGCCACACCGGTCTCAAACCTCGCC
>JAYNIC010000170.1:1909-4439 GCA_038108715.1 Candidatus Nanopelagicales bacterium
GTGGTGGACATCGTGTCGAAGGCCCCCGTTCCCGGATGTATGGCCGTGGCGCTCCACTCGGCCTCGATGCGGCTTCGATGCTGCGAGAAGATCGATCCGCGGTTGTCCAGGTAGTGCACGTCCTCCTGAACCATGGCCAATCGTGCGTCGACGTGCGCGATGCCCTCGGCGCCCAACAGGGCTTGGGACCGTTCCGCGAGCAGCGCTACTCGCTCAGCAGCTGGAACGGCGAAGGGATCGATGTCGTAGGGCGAGGTCCATCGCCCCTGGTGGACGGGCTCGCCGGCCAATTCCACGCGCGTCGAGACAAGCGGACTGCTGAGCCTGGCAAGACGAACGGCTGACTGTGCCAGCCGCACGGCCTCTGGCAACGTGCACGTGTCTGATGCGGCAAATCCCCAGCAGCCATCAACGAGGACGCGAACGGCAATCCCGCGGTCGGTGGATTCGCCCGTCGATTCCACGGCTCCGTCGTGCAACGCGAGGTGTCCGGCTCTCGTCGACATGAACCGCGCCGCCACGTACTCAGCCCCGGCCGCCGCCTCGACCGCACCTTCGAGGAGAGCACTAGCGCTTGTCATCGTCCGACTCTGCCGCGGGGGCCGCGCTGTCTTCCGGTGGCTGTGGGCCCCCTCGGAGCCAGCGTCCCACCGGCAGCATGAGGATGAGCGCGTAGAAGCCGAGCCAGTCGAAAATGTACGACGTCAGCGCCGCCAGAACGAAGATCAGCGTGAAGACCAAGCCGCGGTAGCGCGCCCTGGTCGCGTGAGTGTGCGCCACCACAAGGGCTCCTTCGGGCGACAGGAGATCCGTTTGTCGGGAGAGGTACCAGCCCATCAGCGCACCGGTGGCTGAAATGTAGGCGAGCGTGAGCCAGTAGAAGACGCCGGTTCCACTGGAGTCAAAAGGCACGCTCTCGTTGAAGCTCCAGTCCTCACCACCACCGTGCATGGCTGCTGGCCAGGGCAGGATGACAAATCCGACGAGCCACGCAGCGTTGAGCCAGAAGACGACGCTGTCATAGGCCGCCAGAGTGTTCATGACCTTGTTGTGGATGCTCCACATCACCGTCACGACGAAAAAGGTGGTCACGAAGGTGATGATCTGATTGAGATGTGACGACAGGACCACCAAGACGGTCTGTCCCTCGGGGGGTCCCGCGATATCCACGAGTGGTAACGCGAGAACAGTGATAGCCACCGCCACAACCGCATCGCTGAAGTTCAGTAGTCGATCAAGAGCCTTGTCTCCGCGCAGCATTCGTCTCATGATGTGAACGTCCTCAGCACGCATCCATCCTCCCACCTGCGTGCCGGTTCTGGCGTGGGATCCGGTCAGCCGATACGGTCTGCGGGGCGAAGGGAGGTGCCATGGTCGCCTTGGTCACCGGCGCCAATCGAGGCATCGGATTGGCTACGGCTCGCGCTCTGCGCGAGTCGGGCCACGTTGTCGTCGCCGGAACTCGGTCGGGCACGGCTCCCGATGGTCTGACAGCGGTGGCCATGGACGTCACGAGCACGGAGTCGGTCGATAAGGCCTTCGACCAGGTCGAGGCCGAGCACGGCGCGATCGACGTTCTCGTCGCCAACGCCGGAATCACCCGAGACGGATTGATCCTGCGGATGAGTGATGACGACATCGATGACGTTCTCCAGACCAACCTTGTCGGTGCCCTTCGATGTGCGCGGCGAGCTGCCAAGGGCATGGTGCGCGCTCGTCGAGGCCGAATCATCCTGGTGTCGAGCGTGGTGTGGGCCCTGGGCTCTGCCGGGCAGGTGAACTACGCGGCCGCGAAGGCCGGCCTCGTTGGAGCGGCGCGCTCGTTGTCGAGAGAACTCGGCGGACGGGGCATCACCTGCAACGTGGTGGCTCCGGGATTCGTCGAAACCGAGATGACCGAAGTTCTCGAAGAGTCCCACCGCGAGGCCATTCGCGGCCAGATTCCGCTTGGTCGGTATGCGACACCAGACGAGATTGCGGCGGTGATCGACTTCCTCGCCGGTGACGCGGCTGCCTACATCACGGGGGCGGTCGTCCCCGTGGACGGCGGCCTGGGTATGGGCCACTAGGACGAGAAGGAGCGCAACCATGGGAATCCTCGAGGGACGTACCGTCCTCGTCACCGGGGTGTTGACCGATCAGTCCATCGCCTTTCACGTGGCACGACTGGCGCAGGAGCAGGGGGCGCGGCTGGTGCTCACCGGTTTCGGTCGCGCGGCATCCTTGACCAAGCGCACCGCGCAGCGTCTGCCCGACCCCAGCGCGCCGGTCGTTGAACTGGACGTGCAGTCCCAGGAGGACCTGGACACGCTGGCGGCGAGGGTCCGGGAGCACACCGACAGACTCGACGGAGTGCTGCATTCCATTGGCTTTGCGCCGGAATCGGCCCTTGGCGGCCGATTCCTCACCACGCCCTGGGCGGACGTCGCGACAGCAGTCGAAATTTCCGCCTACTCGCTCAAATCGTTGAGCGTCGCGTGCCTTCCCCTCATGAAGGAGGGCGGCTCCATCGTAGGTCTCGATTTCGATG
>JAYNIC010000170.1:4449-5138 GCA_038108715.1 Candidatus Nanopelagicales bacterium
ACCGTGGCATGGCCAACCTACGACTGGATGGGTGTGGCGAAGGCGGCGCTGGAATCCACGGCCCGATATCTGGCTCGAGATCTCGGCCCACAGGGAGTTCGCGTCAATCTCGTTGCCGCGGGCCCCATCCGAACGATGGCTGCCAAGAGCATCCCCGGGTTTGAAGATTTCGAGGAGGTCTGGCAAAAGCGTGCCCCGCTCGGCTGGGACCTCGCCGATCCCGAGCCGGCAGCCAAAGCGTGCGTTGCGCTTCTGTCCGATTGGTTCCCCGCGACAACCGGCGAAATGGTGCACGTCGACGGTGGTGTGCACTCCCAGGGCGCCTAGGTGCGCACACTCATCCTGCAACGGCACGCTAAGTCGGACTATCCGACAGGAGTCGCCGATCACGATCGCCCCCTGTCGGCTCGTGGGCGACGCGACGCCCGCGCGGCCGGTGAGTGGTTGGCCGCTCGGAACTTCAATCCTGCGCAGGCGCTGGTGTCGACAGCGGTTCGCACGCGACAAACGTGGGACCTCCTGCAGCCCTACCTGCCGATGACTTCGGTCACCTGGGACAGCCGCATCTATGAAGCGACGGCAACCACGCTACGTCGGGTACTGGGCGACATCTCGGACGACGTTACGAGCGTGATTCTGGTGGGGCACAATCCCGGCTTGGAAGTGCTGGCCGCGTCACTCGCCCGGGG
>JAYNIC010000171.1:0-5030 GCA_038108715.1 Candidatus Nanopelagicales bacterium
GCGACGATGTCCTTCAGGCCCTTCTTCATCCCGTGAAGGGCCTCGTAGACCGGGACGCCGACCACGGGAGTGCGCTGCAGTGTGCGGCGTCCCCATTCCAGGAAACGTTCGTAGCCCCGAGTGGTCCGCAGAGTGGACAGATGGTGCGCCACTCCCCCGATCGTTGGCGAGTACGACCGTTCGTTGTCATTGACGACGATGATGAGCGGCCGATCGGAGGCCGCGACGGTGTTCAATGCTTCCCAGGCCATCCCACCCGTGAGCGAGCCGTCCCCCACCACGGCGACCACATGGCGACCCGCATCTCCGCCGAGGCAACCGCTCAGTTGCCAGGCCTTGGCGATTCCGTCGGCGTAGGAGAGCGCCGTCGAGGCGTGCGAGTTCTCGATGATGTCGTGTTCGGACTCGGCGCGGCTCGGATATCCGGAGAGACCCCCGCGCTGACGGAGACCTTCGAACTCATCAGCGCGTCCGGTGAGGATCTTGTGCACGTAGGACTGATGCCCGGTGTCCCAGACGATGGCGTCACGGGGTGAGTCGAAGACGCGATGCAGGGCAAGGGTCAGTTCCACCACCCCGAGGTTGGGCCCAAGGTGCCCGCCGGTACGCGAGACGCGATCGACGAGAAACGCTCGCAATTCGTCCGCGAGCACAGGTAGTTCGTCTGCGGGCACGGCGCGCAGGTCAGAGGGTGAGTGAATTCCCTCAAGCAACCCCACGAGGCCTCCTTCGATCGACCGGGGCCAGTCTAGGCGCCTCCGCTTCGTCGCACGCGTCGGCAGCACTCAAAGGCGATCCCGCCATCGACGACCCGCTAAGGCCTCCTGCACGAGTTCGACCTCCCGCAGCCGCAACGCGAGAGTGGCACCCTCGGCCTCCACGGCCGTGAGCACCCGCTCGACGTCCGTGGACGTACTCGCCAGAGCGGCGCGCGTCGTGCCATAGGCGGTGCGCGCTCCTTCACGCCGAGCCTCCAGATCGCAGCGGAGTCGGTGGGCCAGCGCCTGGGGGTAGTCATGCCAAACACGCTGTGTTCGCCACTCTGCAGGGCCGAGGTCGAGCATCCACCGGACCGCCTGCTCCGGGAATTCCTCGTCCTCAGGGGCTGGAAGCGCCGATGGCCAGCCGACCGGAATCACGAGGTTCCGGTCTCGATCACACGAGCGAACGCAGGACGTACTGCAAGATCCCGCCGTGACGGAAGTAGTCAGCCTCACCCGGGGTGTCGATCCGTACGAGTGTCGTGAACTCCACGGTCCGACCGTCTGCGGCCACCGCCTCGACCTCGACCATCGGCGGAGTTCGACCCTCGTTGAACTCGGTGATCCCGCGGATGGTGAACACCTCATCACCTTGAAGACCCAAGCTGTCGGCGCTCATTCCATCCTGGAATTGCAGCGGCAGGACGCCCATCCCGATGAGGTTCGAACGGTGGATCCGCTCGTAGGACTCCGCGATGACGGCCTTGACGCCGAGTAAGGCGGTGCCCTTGGCCGCCCAGTCCCGACTCGATCCTGATCCGTACTCCTTGCCCGCGAGAATCACGAGCGGTGTGTGGTGGGCGGCGTAGGCCATGGCGGCGTCGTAGACGGCCACGGTCTCGTCGTCCGGTGTCGTGAAGTCAACCGTGTAGCCGCCCTCGACGTCGTGGAGCATGAGGTTCTTCAGACGAATATTGGCAAAGGTTCCGCGGATCATCACCTCGTGATTGCCGCGTCGCGATCCATAGGAGTTGAAGTCCTTGCGCTCAACGCCGTGTTCGGCGAGGTACCGCCCCGCCGGGCTGTCAGCCTTGATGTTGCCCGCCGGTGAGATGTGGTCCGTCGTGACCGAGTCACCCAACTTCAAGAGCACTCGCGCACCGTTGATGTCGTGCACGGGCTCCGGAATTTGGGTCATCCCCTCGAAGTACGGGGGCTTGCGAACGTAGGTGCTGCTCGCATCCCAGGCGAAGCGGTCCCCTGTCGGTGTGGGGAGGGCGCGCCACCGGTCATCGCCGGCGTATACGTCGGCGTAACGCGCAGCGAACATGCCCTCGTCGATCGTCGCGTCGATGACCGCCTGCACCTCGGCGGCGGTCGGCCAGATATCAGCGAGGAAGATCGACTTGCCATCGGCGTCGAGGCCGAGCGGCTCGGTGTCGAAGTCAATGTCCATAGTGCCGGCGATGGCATATGCGACGACCAGCGGCGGCGACGCCAGGTAGTTCATCTTGATATCGGGGTTGATGCGGCCCTCGAAGTTTCGGTTGCCACTTAGGACGGACACGACGGCCAGTTCGGCATCGTTCACTGCAGCGCTGACTTCCGGGATGAGTGGGCCGGAGTTTCCGATGCAGACCGTGCAGCCGTAACCGACTGTGTCGAAGCCCAATTTGTCGAGATATGGGGTGAGTCCCGCCTTGTTGTAGTAGTCCGTGACGACTTGCGACCCAGGGCCGAGTGTCGACTTGACCCAGGGTTTGCGAGACAGGCCCGCCTCGACCGCCTTCTTGGCCAGGAGCCCTGCTCCCACCATGACGGACGGATTGGAGGTGTTGGTGCATGAGGTGATCGCCGCAATGGCCACCGCGCCGTGACCGATCTCGACCGGCACGTCCTCGATGACCGTCTCGACAGCGGCAGCGGGTTCCTTGGTGTACGACGCCAGATCGCGCTCGAAGGCCTGCTTGGCCTCACTAAGGGCCACACGGTCCTGCGGCCGCTTCGGGCCGGCCAGCGATGGGACTACGGTCCCGAGATCGAGGTCGAGATATTCCGAATACACCGCCTCATGCGACGGGTCGTGCCAGAGCCCCTGGGTCCGCGCGTACGTCTCGACCAGAGTCACCTGCTCAGCGCTGCGACCGGTGAGGCGCAGGTAGTCCACGGTCGCCGAATCGATGGGGAAGATGGCAGCGGTGGATCCGTACTCCGGGCTCATGTTGCCGATCGTGGCGCGGTCCGCCAACGGGACGGCGCCAACACCCTCCCCGTAGAACTCCACAAACTTCCCCACGACCCCATGCGCGCGGAGCATTTCCGTGATCGTGAGAACCAGGTCCGTGGCCGTCGCCCCGGCTGGCAACTGGCCGGTGAGCTTGAAGCCCACAACGCGCGGAATGAGCATCGACACGGGCTGTCCGAGCATGGCGGCTTCGGCCTCGATACCGCCCACTCCCCCGCCCAGGACGCCGAGTCCGTTGACCATGGTGGTGTGAGAGTCGGTTCCGACGACCGTGTCCGGATAGGCCATACCTCCGCGCGCCATGACCACCCGAGCACGGTGCTCGATGTTGACCTGATGAACGATGCCGGTGCCAGGTGGCACAACCTGAAACTCCTCGAATGCATCCTGCCCCCAGCGGAGGAACTGGTATCGCTCGCGATTGCGCTCATACTCAAGGGCAACGTTCAGGTCGGCTGCATCCGGGCGACCGAAGTAGTCGGCGATGACGCTGTGGTCGATTACGAGTTCCGCGGGAGCCAACGGTTCGATCTTCGCCGGATCCCCGCCCAGGTCGACCACTGCCTCACGCATCGTAGCCAGATCGACCACCACGGGAACTCCGGTGAAATCCTGCATGATGACGCGCGCCGGAGTGAACTGGATCTCTTCGGAGGGCTCCGCAGTGGGATCCCAGGAACCCAGTGCCCGGATCTGCTCGGCCGTCACGTTGGCGCCGTCCTCGGTGCGCAGAAGGTTCTCCAGCAGGACCCGATGGGTATACGGCAGGCGCTCCGCTCCGGGCACGGCGTCGATGCGGTAGATCTCATAGGACGTCCCGTTGACGACCAGGGAGCTTCGCGCCCCGAACGAATTGTGATCGGCAGCGCTCTCACCCATGGTGTCCTCCTGGCTCATTTTTCTCCGGCCAAGATATCGAAGCGTCCGCCTGCGTCCGACAGGGGCGGCGTCGCCAAAGACCGTCCCCCGCGTGCTACGTTCGCGGTCCTGCTTCCAAACGAGGGAGGGCGTCCTCGATGTGCGGCATCGCCGGTGTACTCGGTAGTCCCGAACGCACCACCCCGCTCATCGGACCCATGCTCGACGTCATCACCCACCGCGGACCCGACGACTTCGGCGAATATGTGGCAGACCGATTCGCCTTCGGGATGCGTCGCCTGTCCATCATCGACCTCGCCGGCGGCCATCAACCCATGTGGAGTGCGGACGACTCGGTCGGCATCGTCTTCAACGGCGAGATCTACAACTATCGCGAACTGCGTGCGCAGCTGAGCGCCGCGGGGCGATCCTTCCAGACCCACAGCGACACCGAGACGATCCTGGTGGGGTATCAAGCGGGTCGAGACGACCTGCCGGCCTTCTTTCGCTCCCTGCGGGGCATGTTTGGCCTCTGCCTATACGACGTGGAGCGCCAGGTCCTGATCCTCGCTCGAGACCCTTTCGGAATCAAGCCGCTCTACTACCGGCTCGACGAGGATGCGGGACATCCGCGGGTTCGCTCCTTCGGCTCCGAAATCAAGAGTCTGCTCCTCGACCCCGAGTACACCCCTGCGGTCAATGAGGAGGCGCTCCTTAACTACCTGTCCTTTCAGTTCAATCCGCTGGCGGAGACATTCTTCTCCAGCATCCATCGGCTTGATCCCGGCTGCTACGCCGTCATTTCGTTAGCCGATGGCTCGATCGCCGTGGATCGGTACTGGCGCTATGAATTTGCCGAACCCTGGGAGGACGAACACGCGCTTGTCGCAGGAGTGCGCGAGTGCCTTGAGGATTCCGTTGCCCACCACGTGATCGCTGACGTCCCCGTCGGTGCTTTCCTCAGCGGCGGTATCGATAGCGCAATCACCGTGACCCTTGTCCAGGAGCAGCGACGCGCGCTGGGCCAGGAGCCGGTGAAGACCTTCACTGTGGGATTTGACGCGGTGAGCGAGCACGCCCAGGCCCGAGAGGTCGCTGACCGCCTGGGCACCGATCACCATGAGGTCCACGTTGACCTTCACGAGTACCTGGAGGTGCTGCCTCGGATCGCCTGGTACTTCGATGAACCCGTCGCTGACCCCAGCGCCGTGAGCCTGTACTTCGTG